>JANLWD010000029.1:0-4128 GCA_031364345.1 Sphingomonas sp. | reverse complement strand
CCGGAGCCTTGTCAGAATGTGCACATTTATTTTGCAAGGCTCCGGGTCAGGCCCGGAGCACAGGCTGAAAGCGCCCTAGTCGCGGGGAAGCCGCCGCATCGCTTTTTCCATCTGTTTGCCCATGCGCTCACCCATCTGGCGCAGTTCGGGCATCATCTCGGCCATGCCCCCTGCCATTGCGCCCATACTGCCGACGGCCATGCGGCTGCCATCGGCGAGCTTGTCGCGGAAATAGGGGTCGTCGCGGGCGATCACGTCACCCAGTGTGCGGGCACCGTCCCAGTCTTGGTTGTCGCGCGATTCAGGGTCGATGCGGGCAATCGCCGCGCGCAGTTTGTCGACGCGAAGGTCCATGACCATGTCGGCCATTGCGACCATCATGCCCGAAACCGCACTTTGCGTGCGTGGATCACTGAGTTTGCCGGCGATGCTCGCGACTTCGGCGTCCTCGTGGTTTCGCGGGGCACCATATGCTGCGCTGGTGGACGCAAGCAGCAAAGCGACGATAGCAGCACGGTGCATCTTGTGGTTCCCTCGAACAGCGGAGCGATGGTAATATGCCGCCGGCGCTTTCGCCACGATGAATGCCTATTCAGCGGCCGCGAGCACCTGCGTATCGTCGAGCGGGTGCGCCAGACGTGACAGCATTTCCTTTGGACAGACCTGCCAGAAGCGCCCGCGCCACCGATCCCAGTCGTCGAGAATGCTGTTCGACCATTTGCTGTCGGTCTTGATGGCGTGTTCGGCGATCATCGCGCGCGCGCGGGTTTCCCAATAGCTCGAGGCGAGACGTTGCCAGACGATGCTGTCCGGATTGGCGCGCCGAGCGAAATTATCGTCGATATCAAGCACGAACGCCATGCCGCCCGACATGCCAGCACCGAAATTCTCGCCGACCTCGCCAAGGATGATCGCCGTGCCGCCAGTCATATATTCGCAGCCGTTGGCACCGCAACCTTCGACGACGACATCTGCGCCCGAATTGCGGACAGCAAAGCGCTCGCCCGCGCGGCCAGCGGCAAACAATTTGCCCGATGTTGCCCCGTAAAGCACGGTATTACCGATGATCGTATTGTGCTGGCTTTCGAGCGGGCTCGACACCATCGGGCGCACCGTGATGATCCCGCCCGAAAGGCCCTTGCCGACATAATCATTGGCGTCGCCGAACACTTCGAGCGTGATCCCCTTGCACAGGAAAGCACCCAAGGATTGCCCCGCCGATCCGCGAAGACGAACATGGACGTGGCCGTCGTTGAGTGCGGACATGCCATATTTATCGGTTATTTCGGCCGAGAGCCGTGTGCCGACAGCGCGGTGCGTATTGCGCACGGTATAGGTCAGCTGCATCTTTTCACGCCGATCGAATACCGGTTTGGCATCGTGGAGGATTTGCGCGTCGAGGCTGTCGGGAACCGGATTGCGCCCGCCGGGGACGTTGAAGCGACGCTTGTCATCATCGGCGTCGACTTTGGCGAGAATCGGGTTCAAGTCGAGATCGTCGAGATGTTCGGCACCGCGGCTGACCTGGCGAAGCAATTCGGTCCGGCCGATCACTTCGTCGAGCGAGGTACACCCGAGGCGCGCGAGGATTTCGCGAACTTCCTCGGCAATGAACGTCATCAGGTTGATGACTTTTTCGGGCGTGCCGCCGAATTTCGCGCGCAGCCGGTCATCCTGCGTGCAGACGCCGACGGGACATGTGTTCGAATGGCATTGGCGCACCATGATGCAGCCCATCGCGACGAGGCTCAATGTGCCGATTCCGAACTCCTCGGCACCGAGAATGGCTGCGATGACGATGTCACGCCCGGTTTTCAGACCACCATCGGTGCGCAGTTTGACGCGGTGACGCAGACCATTGAGCGTCAGCACCTGATTGACTTCGGACAGGCCCATTTCCCACGGCGTGCCGGCATATTTGATGCTGGTTTGTGGGCTCGCACCCGTGCCGCCGGTGTTTCCCGAAATCAGGATGACGTCAGCATGCGCTTTGGCGACGCCCGCCGCGACAGTGCCGATGCCGGCCGACGAAACAAGCTTTACGCAGACGCGCGCGCGCGGGTTGATTTGTTTCAGGTCATAGATCAGCTGCGCCAGATCCTCGATCGAGTAAATGTCGTGGTGCGGTGGCGGCGAGATCAGGCTGACCCCCGGCGTCGCGTGGCGCAGCTTGGCAATGAATTCGGTCACCTTGAATCCGGGCAGCTGGCCGCCTTCGCCCGGTTTAGCGCCTTGCGCGACCTTGATTTCGATTTCCTCCGCCGCGCCCAGATATTCCGCAGTCACGCCAAACCGCCCGCTCGCGATCTGCTTGATCGCCGAATTGGCATTGTCGCCGTTGGCATAGGGTTTGAACCGTTCGCGCGCTTCGCCGCCTTCGCCCGAGACGGCTTTCGCGCCGATGCGATTCATAGCGATCGCTAGTGTTTCATGCGCTTCGGGCGACAGCGATCCGAGCGACATGCCAGGCGTCACGAAGCGTTTGCGGATCTCGGTGATCGCTTCGACGCTATCGATGCTGACTGCGTCCTTGGCATAGTTGAATTCGAGCAGATCGCGCAGATAGACGGGCGGCAGATCACGGACGCCGCGCGCGAATTGCAGATAGGTCGAGTAACTGTCGGTGCCGACCGCGGTTTGCAGCAGATGCATCAGCTGCGCCGAATAGGCATGCGGCTCGCCGCCTGCGCGCTGGCGATAAAAACCACCGATGGGCAGCGTCACGACGGCTTTGTCGAACGCAGCTTCGTGGCGTTCGGACGCGTTCTGATAGAGCGAGACATAGCCTTCGCCCGAAATCTTGGCGGGCATGCCTGGGAACAGATCGTTGACGAGCGCGCGGCTCAAACCCACCGCTTCGAAATTATAGCCGCCGCGATAACTCGAGATGACGGCAATGCCCATTTTCGACATGATCTTGAGCAAGCCGTCGCCGATGGCTGTCTTGTGCCGCTCGATACACTGATCGAGCGTCAGATCACCGAACAGGCCGCGCGACTGGCGATCGGCAATCGCTGCTTCGGACAAATACGCATTCACTGTCGTCGCGCCGATGCCGATGAGGACGGCGTAATAATGCGTATCGAGGCATTCGGCCGCGCGGACGTTGACGCTGGCATAGGATCGCAACCCTTTACGCACCAGATGCGTGTGCACCGCGGCCGCCGCGAGCACCATCGGGATGGCAACGCGCGTTTCAGAGACATGCTCGTCAGTCAGGAACAGCTCGCTTCGTCCCTCGCGGATCGCTTGTTCGGCTTCGGCGCGGACGTGGGCGATCGCAGCGCGCAGACCGTCAGCGCCCGAATCCATTTCGAACGTGCAGTCGATTTCGGCCGCTGCGGCCCCGAAATGCGCTTTCAAGCGGTGCCAGTCGCCGTTGGTCAGAACTGGTGTGTCAAGCACGAGCACGCGGTCGCGCCCCGAATCCTGATCGAGGATATTGGCAAGATTGCCGAAGCGTGTCTTCAAAGACATGACCTGGCGCTCGCGCAACGAATCGATCGGCGGATTGGTGACCTGCGAGAAATTCTGCCGGAAAAACTGGCTGATCAGGCGCGGATTGTCCGACACCACCGCGAGCGGCGTATCGTCGCCCATGCTGCCGACGGCTTCCTTGCCGTCCTCGACCATCGGCGACAGGATCAGTTCCATATCCTCCATCGTCTGACCCGCCGCAACCTGACGACGGACGAGTTCGGCGCGCGCGAAATAAGCGGGGATGTCGCCAGCGTCGGGAAGATCGGCAAGCGTCAGGAAGTCGCCGACCATGTCCTTGTAAGGCGCTTCGCCGGCGAGCCGATCCTTGATCGCGCGATCCTGATAAAGTTTGCCTTCGTGCAGATCGACCGCAATCATCTGTCCCGGCCCCAGCGCGCCCTTCATCAGCACAGTTGCTTCGGGAACGACGACCATGCCGGTCTCCGATCCGACGATCAGCAGATCATCGTTGGTCAGCGTATAGCGCAACGGGCGAAGCGCATTGCGGTCCATCCCTGCAACGGCCCAGCGGCCATCGGTCATGGCGAGCGCAGCGGGACCGTCCCACGGCTCCATGACACTAGCGAGATAGGCATACATTGCGCTGTGTTCCGCTGGCATGTCGTGCTTGTCCTGCCATGCTTCGGG
>JANLWD010000328.1:0-2534 GCA_031364345.1 Sphingomonas sp. | reverse complement strand
AATGGCGTCGACGTGCATGTCGAGCGGCCTGCGGTGGGTGGCAATCTGCACGATCACATCGACTATGTTTCGGGATATGAGACACCGGGCCGGTATTTCCTCGGCCAGACGCTGATCGGCACGCTGATGTCGGCAGTTGGCGTGATCGAATGGCTGCGCAAGCGGACTGGGCCGCTGACGACGCCCTATGCCGAAGCTGGCGGCTTTGCGAAATCGCGTCCCGATGTCGCCGTGCCCGATTTGCAATTTCATTTCGTGCCGACACTGCTTGAGGATCATGGCCGGACCACAGTGAAAGCGCACGGGTTTTCGTGCCATGTCTGCGTATTGCGGCCGCATAGCCGCGGGACAGTCAAGCTGGCTGGTCCCGACCCGGCGACGGCACCGCTGATCGATCCGGCATTCCTGACCGACGACCGCGATGTGCAGACGCTGCTTGATGGTTATAAACTGATGCGGCGCATCCTCGAAGCGGATCCGCTTGCCAAACATGGCGGACGTGACCGGCATACGCACGGGATTACCGACGATGCCGCACTGATCGAAATCATCCGTAACCGCGCCGATACGGTTTACCATCCGGTCGGGACGGCACGCATGGGGTCGGATGCGGACGCGGTGTGCGATCCGCAATTGCGCGTCCGCGGTGTCGAGGGACTGTACATCGCCGACGCATCGGTCATGCCGCAGGTCGTGTCGGGCAATACCAATGCGCCCAGTATCATGATCGGCGAACGCTGTGCCGATTTCGTTGCCGCCGATCTCGCCGCATAAAAAACGACCCGGAAGCTGAAAACTTCCGGGTCGAGTGGTTCGCAGGAGGAACCTCGTCCGGGGTGGCGACGCGCGGGGGAGAGGATCTCGCCGCCGCCACCCCAAGTTCGTGATCAGTAATTATAGGCACGCTCGCCGTGGTCGGAGAGGTCGAGCCCTTCGCGCTCGGCTTCTTCGGTGGGGCGCAGGCCCATCGTCTTGTCGATAATGAAGTACAGGACAGCCGACCCGACGCCTGACCAAGCCAGCGTGATCAGAATAGCCTTCACCTGCGTGACCAGCTGTGCGCCCATGTCATAGGCGCCGACGCCCGCCGGAAATACGGTATAGTCGAAAAAGCCCTGTCCGCCGAGTGCGGGATCGGCAACGATCGCAGTGCCGAGCGCGCCGACGATGCCGCCGACACAGTGGACGCCGAATACGTCGAGCGTATCGTCATATTTCAGTGCGTTTTTGACTTTCGAGACAAACAGGTAACAGATCGGCGAGACGACAAGACCAAGCACGATCGACGTCATCGGCGCGCCAAGTCCGCTTGCCGGCGTGATTGCGACAAGTCCGGCAACTGCGCCGGTTGCGGCACCCAGCATCGACGGTTTGCCGTGATGGATCTGCTCGACGATTGCCCAGCTGATCGCGGCAGCGGCAGTCGCGACAAAGGTATTGATGAACGCGACTGCGGTCACGCCATTGGCTTCGAGATTGGACCCGGCGTTAAAACCGAACCAGCCGACCCAGAGCAACGAGGCCCCGATCATCGTCATCGTCAGCGAATGCGGCGGCGTGGCTTCCTTGCCGAAACCGATGCGTTTGCCGATCATCAGACAACCGACGAGCCCCGCGATGCCCGCGTTAATGTGAACCACCGTGCCACCCGCAAAATCAAGCGCGCCCATGCCCCAGAGGTAGCCGGTGTCAGTCGGCGCATCGGGCAGGAAATCCGGACCGGCCCAATACCAGACCATATGCGCAATCGGGAAATAGACGACGGTAAGCCAGGCGACGACAAAGACCATCAGTGCCGAAAACTTCACCCGCTCGGCAAAAGCACCGACAATCAGCGCAGGCGTGATGCACGCAAATGTCATCTGGAAAATCACGAAAACATATTCGGGCAGATAGACGTTATTGCTGAATGTCGCAGCATAAGTGCCCGCACTGACGCCCATCAGCATGACTTTGGAGAAGCCGCCAATGAACGGCCCCCCGCTGGTGAACGCCATCGAATAGCCCCAGCAAACCCAGACGAGCGACGCGATGCTGACGATCATGAAAACCTGCATCAAGATGCTGAGCATGTTCTTCGTGCGGACAAGGCCCCCGTAAAACAGCGCAAGCGCAGGCACTGACATCATCAGCACGAGCACCGACGAAATCAGCATCCACGCGGTGTCGCCCTTGTCGACCATCGTCGCTTGCTGCTCGACCGTCGGTGCCTTGATCAGGTCCGCCGCCCATGCCGGCGAGGCTGCCATCAGGCTGCATGCTGCCCAGGTCATCGCGACCGCGAGTTTTTCGATTATCTTCATAAGTCCCCCTGCGCGCTAAAGTGCGTTATTGTCGGTTTCGCCGGTGCGAATGCGCACCGCCTGGCCGATCTCGAGCACGAAAATCTTGCCGTCGCCGATCGCGCCGGTATTCGCTGATGCCTGTATCGCTTCGACGACGCGGTCGGTAAGTTCGGTCGGGCAGGCGACTTCGATTTTCATCTTCGGCACCATATTCGTCGAATATTCGGCGCCGCGGTAAATTTCGGTCTG
>JANLWD010000314.1:0-2808 GCA_031364345.1 Sphingomonas sp. | reverse complement strand
GCACCGGTGCGCACCATCGTGACGTAGATTTCGTTTTCGCCAGCACCACTGATGAATTGTTTGGTGCCGTTGACGACGTAATGATCACCTTCCAGCCGCGCGCTTGTCTTCAGGGCGGCAGCATCCGAGCCGCTTCCGGGCTCGGTCAGGCAATAGGATGCGATTTTTTCCATGCCGACAAGTTGCGGCAGGTAGCGTGCTTTCAAATCGGCCGATCCGAAACAGTCGATCATCCATGCCGCCATATTGTGAATAGAGATGAACGCGCTGGTCGACGGGCAGCCATAAGCCATCGCTTCCATGATCAGTGCCGCGTCGAGCCGGCCAAGACCGATTCCGCCCGATTCCTCGGCAACATAGATTGACGCAAAGCCGAGATCGGCAGCGGCCTTTATCGTGCTGCGCGGGAAGATATGCTTCTCGTCCCAGCTGGCGGCAAACGGGGTAATGGCATCAGCGGTGAATTTGCGCGCCATATCGCGAATGGCATGCTGATCTTCGGTGAGGTCGAATTGTGTGGTCATCAGGTTTTCTTAAACGAACCGCGCGGCCACGCAATCGCTGCGTTGATTGCCCGCATTGTGCTGCGCCTGCTCAGTTTTGCACATCTGCGGCCAGACGCGAATCGCGTCGAGTGAGATTTTCAGGCGCTGGCGGTATTTGCTTTGCAGCGAGCGGTCGGACCGATAAATTGTGCAGTGCACACGGTTTGTCGCAAACATGGGTCGTTTGGACAGCGGATCGTGCGCAAATGCAGGTAAAAATTTATTGTCTTTGGTTAGGTGCTAAGCTATCGCAGAAACGTCGGCGGCACTCGTCGGCGAGAAAGTTTCATGTATGTGATGGTCATGGTTGTTGTGGGTATGCTTGCGGGAACGATGATTTTTTAGGTTGTGGCACCAACGATTCAATGCCACTAGCGTGTTTGGGGTTGAATCAAGAACGTTTTAAGGGAGTGTTTTTATGAGCTTTTCGAAAATCGCCACGTCGGCTGTGTTGGCTTTGTCTTTGGTAGCCGTCCCGACGCTCGCTGCGGCAGCGCCGACAGCCGGCAAGCTGGCCGTAACAGCGCCGTCGACAAATGTCGCTGCGCGTTCGGGTGCATCGGTGGGCCGTAAGAACAAGGGCGGCGGCAGCAGCATCATCATTGCTGTTCTTGCAGCCGCTGCAGTCGTTGCCGGTATCGTGATTGCCGCTGACGGAAATGGCAAGAGCAACTAATCGCTCCGTTTTGATTTTAGAAAAAGGGGGAAGCCGCTCACCAGCGTCTTCCCCCTTTTTTTATTATGGCGCTGTTTTGATTTGATCAACTGCAAGTGCCATCTGAAGGCCGCTGGCTAACGGTTTGCCTGCCCGGTTCTGATTGATACCTGTTGTGGTATACAGAGCGAGGTCAATTTCGTTATTCGATTAAAATGACGAGCCGAATGCGGCATATCCACCACGCGTATGGCGTCCATCTTTGGTGAACTAAGGGTATTTTGCAGCATGAACGTCCGCACTCGAGCGAGTAAAAATCGTTCGGCATCTTCCAAGCGTGACCGGCATCCTTTTGTTTTACGCACCGACTTCTCTTGGTTGTGCTGGGGCGTCATTGCATTTTTCTCGATCGTATCGCTCATCGGCGGTGCCGAGGTCCGTTTCGATATTCGCGGAATATCACTTGCGTTTTCAGCAGTGGTTTTTTCCATTTTCGCCGCTTGGCACCGCGCACATGGCAGTTGGGCGTTTGTACCAACAGCGTTGAAATGCTCGATTTTGCTGCTGGCCGGTTATGCGTTGATTCAGGTTATCCCGCTGCCGCCTGCGGTCTGGCACGCCTTGCCGGGGCAGGCATTGCGTTTTGCCGTCCTAGATTCGGCAGGATTATCGGCTAGCTGGCAACCGATATCGCTTACGCCGATCCCGTCACTTTATAGTGCGATCATGATCATTGCCTTTGCGTGGGCTTTTTTCGCGCTGATCGAGGTTCCTGAACACGAATACAGAGCAATCGCTTCACTGATAATCTTGTTTACGGCAATCGGGATTGCGATCGGGATCGTTCAGATTTCGACGGGAGGAACTTTTCCTCGCATCTACCGGGCAGCAGATCATACGGCGCTGATTGGCCTGTATGCGAATAAAAACCATATGGGCCTGGCGATGTCTGCATCGTTAGTGCTGGCGTATTTTCTGTTGATCGAGCGGCACGGGAAATCGTCTTCACCCCGACAATTGGCATTTTACGGCTATTGGGCGATGGTTGTGCTGGCATTGCCGTTGACGAATAGTCGGGCCGGCGTCGTTTTCGGACTGATTGCGTCAGCAGCGATCACATGGTCGCTTTTGGAAAAGCAAAGCTGGAAACTGCGCGCTGCGGCTGGCGCGACGATTGCCGCACTTGCCGCAATTTTCGCCGTGACACCATTGCCGCAACTCCTCCTGAATCGTTTCACCACAGTGACCGAGGACGACCGTTGGGAAATTTTCTCGCGCAGCGCTTCTTTGTTGCCACCATATAAGTTTTTCGGCTCCGGGCTTGGCAGTTTTCGCGAACTGTTCGCCACGGCGGAGAAAATTGAATGGGTGGAACCGAGCTATATCAACAACGCACATAATGATTATCTGCAGATCATATTGGAAATGGGCGCCGCTGGGGGGGTGATTGTCGCCACGCTGACGATCGCGATCTTAGCGACTTTGCTCAAGCTGCGTTCGGTCAAAGACGACGACGCTCGGCACGCAGCCTGGGTCGGTGCTATAATCGTGATCGTCAGCGTGGCGACAATCACCCCCCCAGCGGCGCCCATTTCCAATATGATCTGC
>JANLWD010000305.1:0-7439 GCA_031364345.1 Sphingomonas sp. | reverse complement strand
GACCGCGCCTTTGCCCCCTATATCGAAGGCGACACGCATGGCCCCGCGCGCAATTATCAGGGACTGCTCGACAATCCGGCGTGGAGCGCGTTTTATCTGTGGCGCGACGGTGCGCCGGTCGCGGCCAATCTCGCGCGCTGCCCGGTGACAGCCGCTGCGCTGGATGCGATCCCCCGCGTCCGCATTGCCGGACGCAGCCCGACAGCAATGTTCTCACTGCTTGCGCCCAACACGCATATCCCCGCGCATCATGGCATGCTCAACGGTCGCCTGATCGCGCACCTGCCGTTGATCGTGCCCGAAGGCTGCGCGATGCGCGTCGGCGATGAAACGCGGGGCTGGAAGACAGGCAAACTGGCTATTTTCGATGACAGCGTGAACCACGAAGCCTGGAATCGCAGCGCTGAAACGCGCGTCGTATTGCTGTTTGACCTACCCCGCCCAGAACTCGACGACGAAGAACAACGCGCAATCGATCTGTGCTTTCGCGCGGTCGATGTCTATAACGAAGACATCTGACAAAAGGTTGATCCATGTCCAGCTATGCCGACCGTCTCGCAGCACTTCGTGCGCATCTTGCTGACCGCCACCTCGACGGCTTTGTCGTGCCGCTCACCGACGAGCATATGAGCGAATATGTCGGCGATTATGCCAAGCGGCTCGAATGGCTGACCGGGTTCAAGGGGTCCGCGGGATCAGCAGTCGTGTTGCCTCAGGACGCGGCGATCTTCACCGATGGCCGCTATACGTTGCAAGTGCGTGCACAGGTGTCCGCCGACAATTGGGAATATTGCGGCGTGCCGCAGACAAGCATCACCGACTGGCTGCGCGACCATGCGCCATCGGGCGGACGCATCGGATATGACCCGTGGCTGCACACGCGCGACTGGGTCGCCGCGGCAAAGAAAGCGCTGGCCGCAAAAGGGGCCGATCTTGTTCCTGTCGAGGCCAACCCGATCGACGCCGTATGGGCCGACCGCCCCGCACAGTCGGACGCTAGACTTGCAATTCAGCCGACCGAATTCGCCGGGCGATCGTCGCCCGAAAAGCGCGCGGAAATCGCGGACTGGCTGGTCAGGGAAGGGCTCGACGCAACCGTGATGACGGCACTAGATTCGATTGCATGGACGTTCAACGTGCGCGGGACCGATGTGACGCATACGCCGGTCGGACTTGCCTTTGCGGTTTTGCATGCCGATGCCACAGCCGACCTGTTCATCGCGCCCGACAAGGTCGACGATGCCGTGCGGGCGCATTTGGGCAACGGCGTGCGACTTTATGATCGCGACGCATTTGCGCCGATGCTGGCAACGATGACCGGCAAGCGCGTGGCCGTCGATCCGGAACGTGCCGTTGCTGCGGTATTCGACGCACTTGATGAGGGCGGTGCAATGCTCGTGCAGGCGCGCGATCCTGCTGTCCTTGGCAAGGCCATCAAAAATGCGGCCGAACAAGCCGGCACCCGTGCGGCACACGCCCGGGACGGCGCCGCTTTGTCGCGCTATCTCCATTGGCTTTCGGTCGAAGCACCAAAAGGACAGCTCACCGAAATAACGGCGTCGGATCAACTGGCACGATTCCGCGCCGAAACCGGCAAGCTAGTCGACCTGAGTTTCGACACCATATCGGGCGCCGGGCCCAATGGCGCGATCATGCATTACAAGGCGAGCGCGGAGACCAATCGGCCGATCGAACCGTCGTCGGTCTACCTCTGCGACTCGGGCGGACAATATGCCGACGGCACCACGGATGTGACGCGCACGATATGGGTTGGCCCCGGCGATGCCCCTGCCGAAGTGCGTGACCGCTTTACCCGCGTGCTGAAAGGGCACATCGCGCTCGCAACAGCCATATTTCCCGACGGAACGCGCGGCAGTCAGATCGATGCGTTTGCGCGCCAGCATTTGTGGGCAGCGGGTCTCGACTATGCGCACGGCACCGGCCACGGCGTCGGCAGTTTTCTTGCAGTACACGAAGGGCCGCAACGGATCGCCAAACCCGGCGGAGGACAGCCGGGCACCGACGAACCGTTGCGCGCGGGCATGTTCCTGTCGAACGAGCCGGGCTATTACAAACCCGATGCTTACGGCATCCGCATCGAAAATCTGGTCCTGGTCGAAGCCCGCACCGTGCCCGGTGGTGAAGCAGTGATGCTCGGTTTTGAAACACTGACTTTCGCGCCGATCGACAAGGCGATGATTGATGTTGCGCTGCTGACGGATATCGAACGCGCGTGGCTTGACGCCTATCACGCGCAGACGCTGGCGGTCATCGCGCCGCGACTCGATGGCGATGCACTCGACTGGGCGGAACAAGCATGCGCGCCACTTTGATGTTCCGTCAATGTTCCTGTAGCATCGAATAGCGACTCGGGAGACGGATGATGATCGGATATGTGACGCTGGGCACGAGCGACTTGGTGCGGGCAGCGAAATTCTATGATGCGATTGCTGCCGAAATGGGCACCGGCCGGATGATGGAGTTCGACGGATTCATTGCCTGGGGCACGCCCGACGGCGGCGCAGGTATCGGACTGACGAAGCCTTTCGATGGTAATCCGCCAAGCGTCGGCAACGGCGTGATGATTGCGCTGGGTGCGAAGGATGCCGCGCAGGTCCAGCGAATTTATGATATCGCACTGGCTAATGGCGGGACCGACGAAGGGCCGCCGGGGCCACGCGGCGATACATTTTATGCAGGCTATTTCCGCGACCCCGACGGTAACAAGCTGAACGCATTTACGATGTCGTAATCACGGTAAGGGCTTTTGGTTTGTGACCCCCGAAAAGACTTCGTGAGCAGCCGGTGGCGTGATTTCCTGCACAGCGTCGGTCGCATCGGGCATTATGACTGACGCACGGCGTGCCTGTTCCTTGCGCTTGCGGAGGTTCTCGCGCAGCGCCGCGGCAAGGATATCTGGATCAGCTCTGGCCATCGGCGGACAATAAACGTGCCAGCCTTGACCCGTCCACATGCTTTCTTCATAGCCGCCGCTCTATCGGAACATTCGTGCTGCCGTAGCTCAGTGGTAGAGCGCATCCTTGGTAAGGCTGAGGTCGTGAGTTCAATCCTCACCGGCAGCACCAGTTTCGGGAAGAGCTTTCATAATCGACGTCGCGAGCAGTCGATATTCGGGCGCGCGCGCGCTTTCGCGGCGCCATACAAGCGCGATGCGGCGGGTCGCGTCGGCGTTGGCAAGCGGGTGAACGCTAACGCCGGTATTATGCAATATGCCGGCATTTACGGCCATTTCGGGAATTAAGGTGACGCCCAGAGTCTGATCGACCATCTGAACCAGCGTATGCAGCGACGTGCACAGCATCGGTGCTGGGCCCATCGGTCCGCCACGCCCGCAAGCTTTCAGCGCATGATCGGTCAGGCAATGGCCATCTTCGAGCAGCAACAGGCGATCGAGGTCGATTGCGTCCAGTTCGACGGGAACGGTCGCGGGCGCATCTGCGGTCGACGTCGCCAGCAACAGGCGATCGGTTGCAATCACGAATTCCTCGACAT
This sequence comes from Sphingomonas sp., assembly GCA_031364345.1. Taxonomy (GTDB): domain Bacteria; phylum Pseudomonadota; class Alphaproteobacteria; order Sphingomonadales; family Sphingomonadaceae; genus Sphingomonas_O. Next base: position 3,926 of record JANLWD010000305.1, on the reverse strand, counting down.
CGCCACAGGCAAAGGGCAGCGCCAGCAACACGCAATCGACCTGGCCGCGCTGCATAGCTTCACACGCCACGGGCGATGTCATTTCGCGCACGAATAACGTCAGGTCGGGCCAGTCCGTTCGGATACACGGTATGATGTTGGCAAGCAGGAACGGCGCAATTGTCGGGATGATGGCAAAGCGCAATTCTCCGGTCAGCGGATCGGCCGCCGCCCGCGCGACTTCCGTAAGATCTTCGGCACCGCGGACAAGGCGCCGTGCCCGTTCGACGAGCTGATCACCAACAGCAGTAAAGCGCACCGACCGCTTCGTCCGCTCGACCAGAACGACACCCAGTTGCCGTTCGAGATCGGCGATACCCGCCGAAAGCGTCGATTGCGTCACGAAATTCGCTTCTGCGGCTTTCCCGAAATGGCCGAGCTCGTGCAATGCCACGAGGTAGCGAAGCTGTCGGAGCGAAGGCAGGTAATTGCTCAATTCAAATCCCGTTATTGTCCCGCATACGGCATCTGCCAATCGCGAAACGCCGTTGCCGGGATGCGCGCATCATCGATTGTCGCATCAGGACCACCAGTGGGCCGATGGGTAATGGCCGGGACCACAAGGGAACGGTCCCGGCCACGTGCGACCCTCAGGGGGCTGAGGGAACTCAAATATCGACAGCAGCTTGATCAGCGACGTAAATAACACAAGTCATCTCATCGCCTTTATCAGTTTTTCGATAGACTGTGATCGTTTTTTACGATTGTAACGCATGATTGACGTGAACCGCGCGAGCCCACATTGCGATCCTCCATGCGTTTCTTTTCCGACAATGCCGCTTCGGTCCATCCCGCTGTCCTTGATGCGCTTTGCGCCGCGAATAGTGTCGATACGGCCTATGACGGCGACGCGCTGAGCACATCGCTCGACGCGCGCTTTTCGGCGCTGTTCGAAACCGAGGTTGCCGCGATCTGGGTTGCGACCGGAACGGCGGCAAACGCGCTCGCGCTCGCAGCGATGTGCCCGCCCTATCGCGGCGTTGTCTGTCATCACGATGCCCATATCCAGAATGACGAAGCAGGCGCGCCCGAATTTTACTCGAGCGGCGCAAAGCTGTTGCTGGCCGATGGGCCCGGTGCAAAACTGACGCCCGCGACGCTGAACGCGCGCCTCGACGCGATTGCCGCTGACGTGCACCGGACGCAGGCAGCCGCCGTCTCAATCACCAACGCAACCGAATATGGGCAAAGCTATCGCGCGGCCGAAGTCGCCGCGATCGGTGCCATTGCCAAAAAGCGCGGGCTGCGAATGCATATGGACGGTGCGCGCTTTGCCAATGCTGTCGTGCACAGCGGCGAAACGCCTGCTGACCTGACCTGGCGTGCGGGTGTCGAAGCGCTAAGTTTCGGCTTCGTCAAAAATGGTGGCCTGTCGGCCGAAGTGCTCGTGCTGTTCGATATGGCGCTTGCCGATGAAATTCGCATTCGACGCAAGCGCGCCGGGCATCTGAATTCAAAAGGACGCTATCTCGCGGCACAAGTCCTTGCGTTGCTCGACGACGACCGCTGGCTTGCCAATGCGCGCGCGGCCAACCGTGGTGCCGCAATACTGGCCGCAGCAGCAGAGTCGCGGCTGCTCCACCCGGTCGAAGCCAATGAGGTCTTTTTATCGATGCCACCGTCCGATGCCGCCCGACTGCGCCACGCCGGATTCGATTTTTACGATTGGGCCGAAAACGAAGTGCGCTTTGTCGTGTCTTGGGATCAACCCGCTGCCGAAATCGATGCACTGGCAACTGCATTGGCACGCCTGTGAGCACCGCGCCGATGATGCGTGCGCATGTGCTCATCCCCTTTACGATCGCAACCGTCATTTGGGGCACGACATGGATCGTCATTCGCGACCAGTTGGGGTCGGTTCCGCCGACCTGGTCGGTCGCTTACCGGTTTGCCGCGGGCGCCGTGGCAATGTTCGTTTATGCCGCCTTCACGAAATCACCATTCCGCATCGGACGACAGGGTCATTTGTTCGCGCTGACATTCGGCTTTGCGCAATTCGTGCTCAATTTCAATTTCGTCTACCGCGCCGAAAGTTTCATCACGTCGGGATTGGTTGCGGTCCTGTTTTCGATGCTGATCGTTCCCAACGCATTGCTCGGTCGTGCATTTCTGAAACAGCCGTTGTCGGCGCAGTTTCTCGCAGGTTCGGGCGTCGCTGTCGTTGGCGTCGGCATGCTGATCGCACAGGAAATCCGGGCGGACACCGCCAGCGCAAGTGCGACGATCCTCGGCGTCGTGTTTACGCTGCTCGGCGTGCTGTCGGCGTCGGTTGCCAACATCATGCAGGGCACGGCGCAGGGTAAGGCATTGCCGATGGCATCGACGCTGGCTTGGGGCATGCTGTGGGGCACCGCAGTGAATGCCGTGCTGGCGCTCGCGCTGAACGGCCCGCCTGTGTTCGAATGGACGGTGGCTTATGCCGGTGGCGTCATCTATCTCGGCGTTTTCGCCAGCGCGATTGCATTCACGTGCTATTTCGGTGTCATTCGCGAAGTCGGACCGGCGCGGGCGGCTTATTCGGGCGTTCTGACGCCGATTATCGCAATGATCATTTCGACGGTCGTCGAGGATTATCGCTGGTCGTGGCTTGCGGCATCAGGCGGAGTCGTCGCGCTTGTCGGACTGCTTATTGCGCTCAGCGCAAAGCGCGTCTCAACCCAAAGCTAGCGCACGAAGCCCAGTCGCGAAGTCGGGATACGCTGGCGTCCAGCCAAGAACGCGCTTTGCCTTGCCGTTCGCGACGCGACGATTTTCGGCGTAAAAACTGCGCGCCATCGGCGACAGATCGTCGAGGCCAACGAATGGTGGCGCGGGCACTCGCAATATAGCGGCCGCTGCCTCGATCACTCGGTTCTGATCGCAGGGATAATCATCGGCAAGGTTATAGGCACCCGACGGCGCTGCAAACGCGGCGACGATACCCGACGCGATATCGTCGACGTGCACGCGACTGAATACCTGATCGGGCAGCGCCACCCGGTGCCCCTCCCCCCGCGCCACGCGGTCGAGTGCCGATCGCCCGGGCCCGTAAATGCCGGGCAAACGAAACACGCGGGCACCACGCCTCAACCAATCCTGATCGGCCAGATTGCGGCTTTCGCGCCGACCGCGGATCGGCGCGCTTTCGTCGACCCATGCCCCGCCGGCATCGCCGTAAACGCCCGTCGACGACAAATAACCCAGCCACTTGCGCGCCAGAATATCGCCGTAGGACTGCAGCACCGGATCGCCATCGACCAGCGGCGGCACCGACGACAGTATATGCGTTGCCTGTGCCGCGACCAGACGGACCGTGGCGCCATCGTTGAAATCGATATTGCCCGCCGATCCGGTGGCGTCGACGCTCCACCCGCGCGCGCGCGCTGCATCCGCGATCCGCACCGCCGTGTAGCCGAGCCCAAAGATAAGTAGTCGCACCCGATTATTTTCCGGTCGCGCCATAACCATTGTAAAGAGTGCCGAAGAAATCGCCTTTGTTCCAGTGCGGACGATCCGCCGCATCGGCGAGGTCACGCGCAATTGCGAGATTGAGCGCCACGAATCTGGTCGCCGCGCCCCAATTGAAGGGCAGGTTCATGTCATCGGATGGCTGGTGATAATGCGTTTTCTGAAACGCCTTACCCATGACTGCGCCATCGCCGCCGGGACCGGTAACAAGGAACACCGACGGTACACCCTGCTGCACGAACCGGTAATGATCCGACCGCGTAAAAATGCCCTGTTCGGGTTCGGGATCGGGGACCAGCGCGATTCCCAGCGTCGCCCCGGCGCGCGCCACGGCGGGGCCGATCGACGACCGCTCCGCACCGAACGCCACAACATCTTTGAAATCATAAGTGACGATCGGCATGTCCAGATTGACGTTGCCAACCAGATTGCCCTTCGGC
>JANLWD010000212.1:0-4864 GCA_031364345.1 Sphingomonas sp. | reverse complement strand
CAGCCTGGTGCGGTGCGGACTGCTGAACTTCAGTCCCTCAGCGCTCGATTTTGAGTTGCAATATGATGTCCATTCGGAGGTTTACGACACCGTGTTCCGGACGCGGCACAGCATCAGCATCGCCATCCTGAAACGCTTCGAAACCGAAGGCATCCGCCTCGCCAATCCAACGCAGATCGCGTTTACCGCCGCACCCGACGGAACGCTGGTCCTGCCTTCATAAACCGACATCGTCGAGGCTGAGCAGCGTCGCATTGCCGCCCGCGCTGGTCGTGTCGGTCGAAGTCACGCGTTCGACGCAAAAGCGCGACAGGTAATGCGGGCCGCCTGCCTTCGGTCCGGTGCCCGACAAACCTTCGCCGCCGAATGGCTGCGATCCGACAATCGCGCCGATCATGCTCCGGTTGACATAAAGATTGCCGACGTGCGCCAGTGCTTCGACGGTGTCGGCATTGCGCGCGATGCGGCTGTGCAGGCCCATCGTCAGGCCGAAATGCTTGGCATTGATTGCAGCGACAGTCGCCTCGAGTTCGCCGGCTTTCCATGTCGCCACGTGAAGAATGGGGCCGAACCATTCCTGTGAAATGTCGTCGATGGATTTCAGGCGGATGATTGTTGGCGGAACGATCAATGCCCCCTCGCCCGCGATGCTGTGCACCCAATCGCCTTTTTTGTGCTCGCGATAATCCATCAGGCGCTTGAATGCGGTTGCATCGATCACCGGCCCCACGTCGGTTGCCGGGTCCGCCGGATCGCCGACGACAAGCGTATCCATCGCGCCGGCAAGCATATCGAGCGTCCGGTCGGCAATATCCGCCTGCAACAGCAACAGTCGCAATGCCGAACAACGCTGCCCTGCCGAGCGGAATGCGCTTGTTACGACATCGGCGACGACTTGTTCGGTGAGCGCGGTCGAATCGACAATCATCGCATTGATGCCGCCGGTTTCAGCAATCAGAGGAACGATCGGCCGCGCGTCATCGTCGAGCAGCGAACGTGCGATGCGTTTTGCAGTCGCCGTCGATCCGGTAAACGCCACGCCTGCGACGCGGACATCGGCAACCAGCGCAGCACCGGCCTCGGGTCCGCCGATCAGCAGGACGAGCGCGTCGACCGGCACACCCGCTTCATGCGCCAGTTCGACCGCGCGCGCCGCGATCCGCGGGGTTTGAGGCGCCGGTTTGGCAACGACTGAGTTACCCGTGACCAGCGCTGCGGCAACTTGCCCCAAAAATATCGCAAGCGGAAAATTCCACGGCGCAATGCATGCCCAGACCCCGCGTCCCGCCATGCGCAGCACGTTGCGTTCGCCGGTCGGTCCCGGAAGTTCAACGGGCTGCATGCCAGTGCGCGCCTGGGCGGCATAATAGCGGCAGAAATCGACCGCTTCACGCACTTCACCGAGTGCATCGGGGATAGTCTTCTTGGCTTCATCGACAAGGATCGCCATCAAATCCAGCCGATTCGCCTCAAGCAAATCTGCCAGCCGCTCCAACGCCGCGCAGCGATGTTCCAGCGGCGTCGAGGACCAAGATGGAAAACCAGAAGCCGCGTCACCGACCGCACGCTCGGCACCTCCGCGTCTTTGCGTGACCCCAGCGATCTCACGCGGAGAAGCGGAGGCACGAAGGGATTGGACTGTTTGTGCCAAAATCACTCGATCCTGCAGATCGATCCCTGATGAATTTCGCCGTTCGCCGAACAAATCAACCGGCAGGGGTATGGACGGATGCCGCGCCCCGCCGACTGCCGCGATCTTTGTCACCGGATCGGCAAGCAAATCAGCATCGCTCAGATTCTCATCCGCAAGTTGATGCACAAAGCTCGAATTCGCGCCATTTTCGAGCAAACGCCGCACCAGATAGGCCAGCAGATCACGATGCCCGCCGACGGGTGCGTAGATGCGGCAAAGATAACGATCCTCACGCACAAGACGCTCGTAAAGCCCTTCGCCCATGCCGTGCAGCCGCTGGAATTCAAAGTCGCGCGACGGCCCGGCCCATTCCAGAATAGTGGCCACGGTCAATGCGTTATGCGTCGCAAAGGCCGGAAAGACGTGCTTTGCCCCCAGCATGTCGCGTGCCACCGCAAGATAGCTGACGTCGGTTGCCGCCTTGCGCGTGAACAGCGGATAATCGGGCAGGCCGGCTTCCTGGCAGCGCTTGATTTCGCTGTCCCAGTAAGCGCCCTTCACCAGCCGCGCGGCGATCCGCCGACCGGTGCGCTTGCCCAGATCATCGGCCCACGCGATGACCGGCCGCGCGCGCTTGCCATAAGCTTGCACTGCCATGCCGAGCCCGTCCCAGCCGCCGAGCGCCGGCAGTCCCGCAACAGCTTCGATGATGGACAGGCTCATTTCGAGCCGTTCGGATTCCTCGGCATCGATCGTCAGCGCGATACCGGCATCGGCCGCCTGCACGGCCAGCGCTTCAACCATGGCGATCAGTTCGGGCACGCATTTGTCCCAATGCGCGACTTCATAACGCGGGTGCAGCGCCGACAGCTTGACCGAAATCGAATGCCCCGTCGCCGGATTGGAGCCGACCGCTGCAATCGCGTCGACGTAGGATTTGAAATAGCGTTGCCCGTCAGGATAGGTCCGCGCCGCTTCGCCCAGCATGTCGAAACTTGCCGTGAAGCCAGTATTCTCAGCCTTGGCCATCCGCTTTGTCGCTTCATCGATGGTCCGGCCCATGACAAATATTTCGCCCATCATCTTCATTGCCTGGCCAACCGCTTGCCGCACGAACGGTTCGCCCGCGCGCGCAATCAACCGGCGCAGGACGCCCGCTTCCTGCTTGTCCGAAACCAGCGCCCGGCCGACCACAAGCCCCCATGTGCCGGCATTGACCAGACCCGATGCCGATTTGCCGGCATGCGCCCGCCAGTCGGCGTCGCCCAGTTTGTCGGCGATCAGCGCATCGGCCGTGTCGGGATCGGGCACGCGCAAAAATGCTTCGGCCAGCGATAGCAGCGCAACCCCTTCGGATGTGTTCAGCCGGTATTCCTGGAGGAACTGGTTCACCCACCCGCTCGATTGCGCCGCTCGCAGATCGGCAAGCAGGCCGGTTGCGTGCGCCACAATCCGCTTACGTTCGTCGCCCGTGACCGTTGCGCGCGTCAGCAGCGGTCCGAGCACAACCGGTTCGGGTGCGCGGTGCAGTTTCGCGAAATCTGACGTTGCGGCATACATGGCTTTTGACTCGACAGTTGACGCGGACGTAAGCGCCGCACGCAGGACTCACGGTCTTGTAATAATGTTGCGCGGGGATTGCACTATGCCGACGGTCAGTTTCGACGAGTTAAAAGCGATGACCGGAACCGTGATCGGCGTGTCGGACTGGTTGACCGTCGATCAGGCGATGATCGACAAATTTGCCGATGCCACCGGCGATCATCAGTTCATTCACGTCAATCCCGAACTTGCCGCGCAAACCCCGTTCGGCGGAACCATCGCACATGGTTTCCTGTCCCTGTCGCTGATGCCGGTCCTGACGCAAAAGACCGACATGCCGCGCATGGACGGCGTCAAGATGGGCGTGAATTACGGCGGCAACAAAACCCGCTTCCTGAGCCCGGTTCGCAGCGGCAAGCGCGTGCGAGGGGCTTTCAAATTGCTCGAAATCGAGCGAAAGCGACCCGGCCAATATCAGCAGACGACCGAATACACACTCGAGATCGAAGGCGAGGACAAGCCTGCCCTGATCGCCGAGTGGATCAGCCAGTTTTTCATTTAAGGAGTTTTCCCATGCGCGACGCCGTTATCGTATCCACTGCCCGCACGCCGATCGGCCGCGCTTATCGCGGCGCGTTCAACAATTTGCCCTCACCCACACTTGCGGGTCACGCGATCAAGGCCGCGGTCGAACGCGCGGGCATCGATGGTGCCGAAGTCGAGGACGTGGTGTTCGGAGCTGCGCTGCAACAGGGGCATCAGGGCGGCAACATCGCACGCAACGCACTGCTGCGTGCCGGGCTGCCAACGTCGGTCAGCGGCATGTCGCTCGATCGTCAGTGCGCATCGGGCCTGATGGCGATCGCGACCGCGGCAAAGCAGGTCATCGTCGATGGCATGGATATCTGCATCGGTGGCGGGGTGGAAAGCATCAGCCTTGTCCAGACGCCGCAGATGCGCGTTGCTCCCGATCCCGAACTGCTCGCGATGCACGCCAACATTTATATGCCGATGCTGCAAACCGCCGAAGTCGTTGCCAAGCGTTACGGCATCAGCCGCGACCGGATGGATGATTATGCGCTTCAGTCGCAGCAGCGCACTGCCGCTGCGCAAGCCGCTGGCAAGTTCGACGACGAGATCGTGCCGGTGACGGCAACGATGGCCGTCACCAACAAGGAAACCAAGGAAGTCACGCACAAGGAAGTGACTTTGGCCAAGGACGAAGGCAATCGTGCCGATACCACGCTCGACGGCCGGAAAGCGCTTGGCCCGGTGCTTGGTCCCGACATGACGATAACGGCGGGGAACGCGTCGCAGCTTTCCGATGGCGCGTCGGCATCAGTCGTGATGGAAGCTGCGGTTGCCGCGAAAAAGGTCGTGACTCCGCTGGGCCGCTATGTTGGCATGGCAGTCGCGGGCACCGAGCCCGACGAAATGGGCATCGGCCCCGTCTTCGCCATCCCCAAGCTGCTCAAGGCCAACGGCCTGACGATGGACGACATCGGCCTGTGGGAACTCAACGAGGCCTTCGCCGTGCAGGTGCTGTATTGCGCCGACAAGCTGGGCATTCCGATGGACCTGCTCAACGTCAACGGCGGCGCGATCTCGATCGGGCATCCCTATGGCATGAGCGGCGCGCGCATGACCGGCCACGCCCTGATCGAGGGCAAACGTCGCGGCGCGAAGTAC
>JANLWD010000207.1:0-1730 GCA_031364345.1 Sphingomonas sp. | reverse complement strand
GCGGTGACCATCAGCATCGATCCGCCCTGGCCCAGCACTTCATAATCGAGATCGACACCGATGACGGCATCGGCACCCAGCGCGCGGGCTTCGGCAGCGGCTTCATCGAGCGCGGTTTTCCGCGCATCGCGCAGCGTTGATTCGTACGCACCCGATCGGCCGCCAACGATGTCGCGGACGCTGGCGAACAGATCCTTGAAGATATTGGCGCCGACGATGACTTCGCCGGTGACGATGCCGAGATATTCGCGGACTGGTTTGCCCTCGATGCTGGTCGTTGTGGTCAAGATCATATGGTTGCTCCTTTCGTTCAGGCGAGGCCCAACGCCGTTTTGTACATGTCGAGCAGCGTTTCGGCTTCGTCGCGGTCGTTCTTGTCCATTTTGCGCAAGCGAACAATCTGGCGCATGATTTTCGGATCATAGCCGACCGCCTTGGCTTCACCATAGACATCCTTGATGTCGTCGCTGATGCCCTTTTTTTCTTCTTCGAGCCGTTCGATCCGTTCGATCAAAAGGCGAAGTTGGTCGGCCTGGATAATGTCGCTCATGAAATCCCCGGGGAAAGTTGATCGCGCGCCCTAATCCGGCGGCGCATTCTTCGCAACGCTTTCCGCCATCCGTGCCAGTTGTCCGGGGGTCGCTTCGGGTTGTTCCGATTTCCATTCGGCATAGGGCATGCCGTAAACCGCCGCGCGCGCGGCATCGCGCGACAAGTCACCGGCTTCGGCGATCCAGTCGGCAAGGCAATTTCGGCAAAACCCCGCAAGCCCCATCAGGTCGATGTTCGCGGCATCCTGCCGATGCCGGAGATGCACGACGAGACGACGGAACGCGGCAGCCGCTACGGCATCGGAAATTTCGGTCATCGTCGTGCCCTCGCTTGAAGTGTCGTGTTTAGGCTCTATTCACCGGCGCTGCCAGTCCGGGAGACATTGAATTGGTTCAGACATTGCACCCGCGTGCCCGGAAAGTCAGGATTCTCGCCACGCTGGGGCCGGCGAGCCGGACGCCCGAAATGATCGAAATGCTGATGCGCGCGGGCGCCGATGCCTTTCGCGTCAACATGAGCCACGGGACGCAGGACGATCACAAATCAACGATCGCAGCGATCCGCGGGCTGGAAAAAGCGCTTGGACGACCGACCACCATTCTGGCCGATCTTCAGGGGCCGAAGTTGCGCGTCGGGACGTTTGCGGCTGGCAAGGTCGAATTGGTGACGGGTGCCGCATTCCGCCTCGATCGCGATCCGACTGCTGGCGATGCGACGCGCGCCTGCCTACCGCACCGCGAGATTTTTGCTGCGCTTGAAATTGGTTCGCGGTTGCTGCTCGATGATGGGAAACTGGTGCTCCGCGTGACTGCCATGGCCGATGACCATGTGATGACCCGAGTCGAAGTCGGCGGGATGTTGAGCGATCGCAAGGGCCTGAACGTGCCCGATGTCGTCGTGCCGATGGCTGCGCTGACTGAAAAGGACCGCAGCGATCTGGCATTTACACTTGATCAGGGCGTCGATTGGGTCGCATTATCGTTCGTCCAGCGGCCCGAAGATCTGGCCGAAGCACGCAAGCTGATTCAGGGCCGCGCGGCGTTGCTCGCCAAGATCGAAAAACCCGCCGCGCTCGACCGGCTTGAGGATATCATCGAGATGGCCGATGCCGTGATGGTTGCGCGCGGCGATCTGGGCGTCGAATTGCCGCCCGAAGCGGTGCCGCCAGCGCAAAAGCG
>JANLWD010000200.1:0-6706 GCA_031364345.1 Sphingomonas sp. | reverse complement strand
CGCGAACGATGGATTGGGCAGCCGGCTGATGCTCTGATTGTCGGGCCGCGGGTCGCTCTTTTTGTGGCCGATTCGCCGGTATGCGCGAAAGGCATAATCGAGCAGATTGAGGTTACGCGGCTCGATGAGGCCAAACGCGTTGATAAACCCAGCAAGCACACGCGCGGTATACGCCCCGCGACTAAAGCCAAAGATGTGGATGGCATCACGCTCGCCGCGACCCGGCTGTCCCCGTTCATAATTTTCGACGAGAAACCGATATGCTTCCTTCACATTGGCATGGAGGCCATCGCCCGTCAGGCGCGCCCAGAATTCCGCGATGTCTGGCACTGGCGCAAAGCCCGAATCGCGCGCCGCCAGCGTGCCGACGCCAGGATCGTAAAAGACCAGCTGCCGCCTGCTTTTTTCAAGCGTGCCGTAAAGGCGCAGAATGTTGGTGCGGTCTTCGGACACCTGATTAGACGTGCCGTCGAACAGGATGACGATGTTTTTGGGCATGGCCCACCTCATGCGCTGTCTTGCTCCGTGGGCTGGCCTCGCTTACGCTTAAATGCAAGCCCGGATGTGCGGGCATTGGGGGCCGCAGGGAACGCCGTGACACCAACCATCCGCCGCGTCGCGACCAAAGCCGATCGCAAGGCGTTCGTCGAATTGCCCTATCGTCTTTACGCGACGGATCCCAATTGGATCCCACCGCTGAAATCCGAAGTTTACGGCCTTATCACACCGGGGAAAAACCCTTGGTTCGAACATGGCGAGGCGCAGTTATTTCTCGCCGAAACCGGCGGGCGTGTGACGGGGCGCATTTCGGCGCATATCGATCAGCTTGCTCTGACGCAGCCGCCTGCACAGGGCATGGGGCCGGGCACCGGTTTCTGGGGATTTTTCGAAGCTGACGATGCTGATACGGCGCGCGCGCTGATCGAGGCCGCCGAAACATGGCTTGGTTCGCGCGGCATGACCAAAGCAATGGGACCGTTCAGTTTTTCGTACTGGGACGAAGTCGGCCTGCTGGTCGAAGGGCATGACCATCCGCCGACGATCATGATGGCATATAATCCGGCGCGTTATCAGGCATGGGTCGAAGCCGAAGGCTATGCCGGCGTGCAGGACTTGTTCACTTATGCGCTGGTCATCGATCAGGGGTTTCCCGAGCTGACCAACCGTATCGTCGCGTCGGGTGAACGCAACGCGCGGATCCGCATCCGCCGCGTCGACAAGCGCAAATTCGACCAGGAAGCAGCTCTCATCATCGGTATTCTTAACGACGCGTGGCGCGACAATTGGGGTTTCGTGCCATTCACGCCTGCCGAAATTGCGTATGCCGGCAAAAAGTTGAAACCGCTGGTGCACGAAGACCTGATCCGGGTGGCCGAAGTCGATGGCGAACCGGTCGCATTCATGATGACGCTGCCCGATATGAACCCCGAACTGGCGAAATACGGCGGTAATCTCCTGCCGTTCAATTGGGCAAAGCTGCTGTTATGGCTGCGGCGGCCGAAAGCACGGATCATGCGTGTCCCGTTGATGGGTGTCCTCAAAAAATTGCAATCGTCGCGTGTGGCCAGCCAGCTTGCGTTTATGCTGATCGAATTCATCCGCCGCGAAGCCGTCGCCAAATATGGGGCATCACGCGGCGAATTCGGCTGGGTGCTGGCGTCGAATGGCCCGATGCGATCAGTGGGTGAAGCCGTCGGTGGCGTCGTGAACAAGGTCTACCGGATCTATGAAAAACCGCTTTAGTTGATAACGATCCATGTTGGCGCATGGTCGCTTGCCTTTTCGCGGCCACGGTGATCGCGGTCGACACCGGCATCGGCAAGCCGGTCAGCGGCTTCGGGGCTGAGCATCAGGTGATCGATGCGAAAACCAGCGTCGCGCGCCCAGCCGTTCTGCTGATAATCCCAAAATGTCCACATCGGCTCGCTCGAGTGGTGCGTTTTCAAAGCATCGGTCCAGCCCTGCGCCGCCAGACGCCGGAATGCCGCACGCGATTGCGGCTGCATCAGCGCATCGGATGCCATGGCTTCGGGTTTCCAGACATCGGCATCGGTAGGGATGACATTGTAATCGCCGGCGAGCACGACCGGCTTTTCTTCGGTCAGAAGCGCGGCGGCGCGGGCAGTCAGGCGATCGAACCAGGCCAGCTTGTAATCGAATTTCGGCCCGGGATGCGGATTGCCGTTGGGCAGGTAAATCGACGCGACCACAACACCGTTTACGCCCGCCTCGAGATAGCGGCTGTGTGTGTCGTCGGGGTCATCAGGAAGCCCGCGTAGTCGTTCGACCGGATCGTTGCCACGCGCGAGAATGGCAACGCCGTTGAAACCTTTTTGTCCGTGCCAGATTGCGCCGTAACCGGCATCGCGAATGTCGTTTTCGGGAAAAGTCTCGTCGCTCGATTTCAGTTCCTGAAGACAGGCAATATCGGGCTTGGTCTCGTCGAGCCACTCGAGCAGCCGCGGCAACCGTGCTTTGATCCCGTTGACATTATATGTCGCGATTTTCACTAAATCGAAAAACTCGAACCACAGCCACATCCCGACGCAGCGTTGGGATTTGTGACTTTGAAAGCCGAACCGCCCAGCGATTCGACATAATCGACCGCTGCGCCCGACACGAGATCGAGGCTGGTGGGATCCACGACCAGTTGCACGCCGTCGGTCTCGGCAACCGCGTCGTCACGCTCGACGGCGTCGGCAAGGCCAAATTTATACTGGAAGCCCGAACAGCCGCCGCCTTCGACCGACAAACGCAGGATGGCGGGCTTGCGCTGCTTTCCTGCGATAGCAGCGACGCGCGCTGCGGCACTCTGGCTCAGTTCGATCGACATGCTCTCGAGATAGGCGCGGACACTGCCGCCAGCAAGTGCCGCTTATTTCGCCGGCTGAGCGGGACCGCCAACGGCGACATTTCCGCGCGTCTGCATGGCCATCAGATAGTTTGATCCCTGGAGGAACGGCATCGGATTGACCGCCGTGCCGTCGAGGCGGACTTCATAATGAAGATGATTGCCCGTCGAGCGACCGGTCGAGCCCATCCGGGCGATCAGTTCGCCGCGCTTCACACGCTGTCCGGGTTGAACAAGAATTGCCGACAAATGGCCATAGCGCGTTTGGATGCCACGACCGTGATCGAGTTCGACGAGATTGCCGTAACCCGCCGCTCGCCCGGCACGACCGACCATGCCATCGGCAGTCGCATAAATCGGGGTTCCGTACGGACCGCGAATGTCGACGCCCGCATGCATTGCCGCGCCACCACGGAACGGATCGCTGCGCACGCCGAAGCCGCTGGTGAAATCGACTTGATCGACGGGGCGCTGCGACGGGATCGCGACGATACCCTGCTGCAACCGGTCGAGCCGCTTCCACGACTGGAACAACGCGCGGAATGCCGGGTCGGGCGCGGCTTTCGTCGCTGTCGTATCAACGGGTTCGTAGGGACCACCCATTGCCGTGTTCTCTTCGACGACCTTTTCGCCAGCGATGCGACGCGCTGGAATGCCATATTGCGCCAATGTCGTTTCGGTTTGTGCGTAGCGCGCCTCGATCGCCGCTTTTGCGCGAATTGCCATGGCAACCTGTCTCGCTTCAACCGAAGCGAACGGTGCGACGACGTCAGCCGACCGTGCCGTAATCTTTTGGATGCCCATTGGTAACGCCGGGCTGCCCTTGCCCGTCAATACAGCATCGAGAAATGCCTGGCGCTGTTCAAGTCGCGCGGCATGTGCCCGCGCTTCGACGCGGATAGCGCTTATGTCTGAGCGCATTGCCCCGAGGCGGTTTTGCATCTCGAGCACCGCAACCTCGTGCGACACTGCCTGCACCATTGCCGGTGCGACGCCGGTCAGTTGGGCGATGCCGAGCGCGCAAAGCCCAAGCGCTGCTGCCAAAAAACCGGCACCAATCGTCTGGGCACGCGCGGAAATGTGCAACCGGCGCATCTTTGCTCCGTCGTGAACAAAGATTTCACGCGACCGGAACAGGCCGCTGAGGCCCGCGGAAAAACGATTTTGAAAGACAGAATTCATAACCAACATTCCAGTCCCCGGCGACCATAGGGGCCCCACCAGCCATTTTTTGACGGTGTGGCTTTTATCATATGACAAGGTCTGGATTGCCCTCCCGCCTCGTTCGACAATGTGACTGAATGATGAATTTCCGCCTGACAAGGCTGTCAGAGGCCCACCGGGACAGGGTGCCGCAACCATGCGTTGAGTCGTTGTAACGATCGGCTTATCGTCGCGCTGGCACTGGCGGAGCGAGAATTCAGCGCGCGGTTTTTACCCATTCGAGCACCGATTCGGCATGACCGGGAACTTTCACTTTTGGCCAAATCTGGGCGATTTTGCCATCGGCATCGATCGCAAAGGTCGTCCGTTCGATGCCCATATATTTTTTGCCGTACATCGATTTTTCGACCCAGACGCCAAATGCGTCGCACATGCTGCCGTCGCTATCCGACCCGAGCGTGATGGCCAGCCCGTATTTTGCAGCGAATTTGTTGTGAGTGGCGACGCTGTCTTTCGAAATGCCAAGCACAGCAACGCCGGCCCTGTCGAATTCGGGCATCAATGCGGTGAAACCCTGCGCTTCCTTGGTACAGCCGGGCGTGTCATCCTTGGGATAGAAATAAACGACCAGCATCTTGCCGCGCCAGTCGGCAACGGTGCCGCGAGTGCCATCGGTCAGATCAAAAGCGGCATCAGGTGCCATTTGTCCGATTTCGACCATCATTCTGCTCCTGCCTGATCCACGACCGACTGCCAATGCGCCCTGATGCTTTGCCGTGCCCACGCCACGCGCGCAAGCAGATCGTCCCAATTGTCTGCACCACATGCACGTGCCACGACCACCCGCGTTGCATGACCGGGCACGGCCATGCCCGGCGACATCAGACGCAGCGTCACGAGCAGATGCGTCAGAAGATCATGGGCAGTGCCGAGCGCCCGATCGAGGTGGCCCGCTGCGGCAAGCGCACCGATCGCTGTCGGCAGATGCGGGTCGTGACCGATGCCACTGGCGAGTTGATGGAAGTGTACGACGAATTCGAGATCGACGAGGCCGCCGGGCGCCAGCTTCACGTCGAGCGGGCCGAGCGGCGGCTTGTGCGCGGCCATGTCGCGCCGCATCGCCACGATGTCGGCCGCCAGCCGTGTCCGGTCACGCTTTCGCCGCAAGACATCGGCAACGACGTTGCCGACCAGTGTTCGCGCGGCCGCGCTGCCATAAATCACGCGCGCCCGGGTCAGCGCCATATGTTCCCATGTCCAGGCGCTCTCGCGTTGATAGCGTGCAAACGAATCGACTGACGTCACCAGTGGCCCGTCGCCGCCCGATGGACGCAGGCGCGTGTCGACTTCGTAAAGCGCGCCGGCCGTCGTCGGAGCACTCAGGCCGCTGCTCAGCCGCTGTCCCAGGCGATTGTAATAATGCGATCCGCCAAGCGGCCGAATGCCGTCCGATTCTGCCGAAAAATCGCCAGTGAAAAGATAAATCAGGTCAAGGTCGGATGCATGCGTCAACAAGCCACCGCCCAGCCGGCCAAGCGCAAGGATGACCAATTCGGAATCGGCAATCCGCCCGTGCGACACCGAAAATGCGGTGGTCACAGCGTCGGCGACCACATGCACCGCGGCTTCAGCAACGCGCGCATACCCTCCGGCGACTGCAATCGGATCATCAGCGGCAACGACGATCTGCGCGCTCAGCGCAAAGCGATGGTCGCCAACCATCCGGCGGACGTGATCAAGTTGCGCTTCGAGATCGGCCTCGCCGCGCGTCATTTCGACAACGAGCGCGCCAACGCTGCCCGCCGGGTCGAACGCGCTGGCGTCCAGCAACCGGTCGAGCAATGCGGCGTCGTTGCCGAGTGCTGCGGCCAGCGTCGGGGCGTGGCTGATGATTTCGACTAGCAGTGTCAGCAGCGGCGGTCGCGCTTCGAGCAATCGGAACAGATTAAGCGCTGAGGGCAAACCGTCGAGCATCGCGTCGAACGCCAATAATGCCGCATCGGGATCGGGGGCTTGTCCGATTGCCGTCAGCAGCGCGGGCAGAACAGCCTCGAGCGCGGCAAACGCCGCTTCGCTGCGCACGGCGCGGACTTTTCCGCTGCGCCATTCGGTGATTCGTGCCGCTGCGCGGGCAATTTCGGTAAATCCGTCTGCCTCGAGAATGGCGTCGAGGCTCTCGCCGCCGCGCGGCACCGTCGATCGCGGCGCACCGTCCAAACCATCGTACAGCGCCCCAACAGCAGCAACATGCGGTGCCAGCATTGCCAGCAGCGCCGCGCCGTCGACCAGTCCGTGAAGCCGTGCCACGCCGTCGAGCGCGTCGGCATCGGCGGGCAGGCTGTGCGTCTGACGATCGTCGACCATCTGAAGCCGGTGTTCGATCGTGCGATACAAGCGATACGCCGCGCTCAGCGCTGTCGCCGCACCGGGGTCGATCCACCCTGCCGTCGCAAGCGCGGCAATGCCGCCCAGCGTATCGGGGACGCGCAGGGACGGATCGCGACCGCCGTGGATGAGTTGGTGAATCTGCACGAAAAATTCGATCTCACGAATGCCACCGCGCCCGCGCTTTAAGTCATAGCCCGCGCCGAAAACCTGGCCGGCCGCATGATGCGCACGGATGCGGCGCGACATCGCACGCAAATCCTCGATTGCACCAAAATCGAGGCTTCGCCGCCAGACAAATGGCTG
>JANLWD010000120.1:0-12493 GCA_031364345.1 Sphingomonas sp. | reverse complement strand
AAAGCTTGCGGGGATGCTGGTCGTCGGTATCCCGCTCGTCATCCTGCCGATCGTATTCATCGGCAACAAATTGCGCACACTTTCGCGCAAGTCGCAGGACCGGATCGCCGATGTCGGCACGACGGCAAGCGAAATCCTGGGCGCAATGAAAGTCGTTCAGGCTTTTGGTCAGGAAACACGCGAAGCCGGACGCATCCGCGATGCGGCCGAAGCCACGTTCGATACCGCGCAGCGCCGCATCCGGCTGCGCTCGATCATGACAGCGGCAGTCATCCTGATGCTGTTCGGATCGGTCGTGATGATCCTGTGGGAAGGCGCAGTCGATGTGCAGGCGGGACGGATGACCGGCGGCGCGATTGCCGCCTTTGTCATCACCAGCGGCCTTGTCGCAGGCGCATTCGGGTCACTGACCGAAGTATACGGCGACCTGTTACGCGGCGCGGGAGCAGCGGCCCGGCTCGGCGAATTGCTTCAGGAACAGCCGGGCATCGCCGCACCGGCCAATCCGGTAGCATTGCCCGAACCGGCGCAAGGTCGCGTCGCTTTTGACAATGTGGTGTTCCGATATCCGACACGCCAGGATGTCAGCGCGCTAAGCAATTTCACGCTGCGCATCGAGCCGGGCGAAACCGTCGCTGTCGTCGGCCCGTCGGGCGCGGGCAAATCGACGCTGTTTCAATTGATCCAGCGCTTTTACGATCCGACGTCGGGAACCGTCAGCATTGACGGCGTCGCATTGCCGACGACCGATCCAAAGTGGGTGCGCCAGCGCATTGCGATGGTCCCGCAGGAGACCGTGATTTTCGCGGCGTCGGCGCGCGACAATCTGCGCTATGGTCACTGGGATAGCAGCGACGAAGCGTTGTGGGCCGCAGCAGATGCCGCAAACGCATCCGAATTCCTCCGCAAGCTGCCCGACGGGCTCGACACGTTCATGGGCGAAAGCGGTGCCCGGTTGTCGGGTGGCCAGCGCCAGCGCATGGCGATTGCGCGCGCGATCCTGCGTGATGCGCCGATCCTGCTGCTCGACGAAGCAACGTCCGCGCTCGACGCCGAATCCGAACGCCTGGTTCAGGACGCGCTCGAACGGTTGATGGCCAATCGCACCACGATCGTGATTGCGCACCGCCTTGCAACCGTTCGCGCCGCCGACCGGATCATCGTCATGGAAGACGGGCGCATTGTCGAAGAAGGCACGCATGACAGCCTGAGCCGGTCGGGCGGAACCTATCAGCGCCTCGCCCGGCTGCAATTCGAAGGGCTGGCCGCTTAGAGGCATTGACACGTGCGGCGCCTCAAGCGACGTTGTGCCCATGGATACCGACGACATCGCGCCACCCCCGCGTGCCGGCGACCCGATCGCCCTTCTGGTCAAGCTAGACCTCGATCCCTTTTCGGTCGCCGAACTCGATGCGCGCATCAAAGCGCTTGAAGCCGAGATCGTGCGCACGCGCCGTCATCGCGACAAATCGGTCAACCACCGGGCCAGCGCCGATGCGCTGTTCGGTCGTTAAAGTGAAACTTTCATTGGACGTTCTTGATTGACACGACCGGGCTCCCGACATGATGTTCAACAAGAAGCCGCGCCCGCAGGCTTCGTATTAGGACCAAGACATGCCTTCCTTTGCCCGTGAACTCGAAACGACCCTGCATAATGCGCTTGCCGCCGCCGCGACGCGCAAGCACGAATATGCGACGCTCGAGCATTTGCTGCTCGCGCTGATCGATGACGAACACGGCGCACAAGTGATGGGCGCATGCGGCGTTGATACCGCCGAATTGAAGAATACCGTCACCAACTATCTCGACAGCGAACTCGAAGCATTGCGGACCGAGGGGCAGACCGATCCCTCGCCGACCAGCGGGTTTCAGCGTGTTGTCCAGCGCGCGATCCTTCACGTGCAGTCGTCGGGCCGCGACGAAGTCACCGGAGCCAATGTACTCGTCGCGCTGTTCAGCGAACGCGAAAGCTATGCCGTCTATTTCCTCCAGCAACAGGACATGAGCCGGCTCGATGCCGTCAGCTTCATCAGCCACGGCGTCGGCAAAGGCATCGCTGCGCCCGAAGCCGCGGCACCAAAAGGCGTCGACGACGAAAAGCCCGCCAAATCCGAAGGCGGCAAGGGCAAGGGCGAATCGGCGCTCAAGCAATTCACTGTCGACCTCAATGAGAAAGCGAAAAGCGGCAAAGTCGATCCGCTGATCGGTCGCGGTCCCGAAGTCGACCGCACGGTGCAGATTTTGTGCCGCCGGTCAAAGAACAATCCGCTTTACGTGGGTGATCCGGGTGTCGGAAAAACCGCGATTGCCGAAGGGCTGGCGCGCAAGATTGTCGAGGGCAATGTTCCCGATGTCCTCTTGCCTGCGGTCATCTATTCGCTTGATATGGGTGCGCTGCTCGCGGGCACGCGATATCGCGGTGATTTCGAGGAGCGGCTTAAAGCAGTCGTCAACGAACTCGAAAAACTGCCGCATGCCATCCTCTTCATCGATGAGATCCACACGGTGATCGGTGCCGGTGCGACATCAGGCGGCGCGATGGATGCGTCGAACCTGCTCAAGCCCGCGTTGTCGGGCGGCACGATCCGCTGCATCGGCTCGACCACGTATAAGGAATTTCGCAATCATTTCGAAAAGGACCGCGCGCTGCTCCGCCGGTTTCAGAAGATCGACGTCAACGAACCGACGATCGAGGACACGATCAAGATTCTCGCGGGCTTGCGGTCGGCATTCGAAGGGCATCACAACGTCAAATATACGCCCGACGCGATCAAATCGGCAGTAGAACTCAGCGCGCGTTACATCAACGATCGCAAGCTGCCCGACAAAGCGATCGACGTGATCGACGAAGTCGGCGCCATGCAGATGCTGGTCGCGCCGAACAAGCGCAAGAAAGTCATCACGCCCAAGGAGATCGAGCAAGTGATCGCGACGATGGCGCGCATCCCACCGAAATCGGTGTCGACCGACGACACCAAATCGCTTGCCTCACTCGAAACCGATCTGAAGCGGGTCGTGTTCGGACAGAACGCCGCGATCGAAAAGCTCGCGTCCGCCATCAAACTGAGCCGTGCGGGGCTGCGCGATCCCGACAAGCCGATCGGCAATTACCTGTTCACGGGTCCCACCGGCGTCGGTAAAACCGAAGTCGCGCGCCAGCTCGCCTCGATCATGGGCATTCCGCTGCAACGGTTCGACATGAGCGAATATATGGAGCGTCATTCGGTCAGCCGCCTGATCGGTGCGCCGCCGGGCTATGTCGGATTCGACCAGGGTGGCCTGCTGACCGATGCCATCGACCAGCAGCCGCATTCGGTGCTTCTGCTCGATGAAATCGAAAAAGCGCACCCTGACCTGTTCAACATTCTGTTGCAGGTCATGGATCACGGTCGCCTGACCGATCAGCATGGCAAGGCAGTCGATTTCCGCAATGTCATCCTGATCATGACGACCAATGCCGGCGCGTCGGACATGGCGCGTGAATCGCTCGGGTTCGGCAACAACAGCCGCGAGGGCGAGGACGAGGAAGCCGTGAAGAAGATGTTCACGCCTGAATTCCGCAACCGCCTCGATGCGATTGTACCCTTCGGTTACTTGCCAACTGAAGTCGTCGCGCGCGTGGTCGACAAGTTCATCCTGCAACTCGAATTGCAGCTTGCCGACCGCGAAGTGCACATCAAGCTCGACGACGATGCGAAGGACTGGCTGACGACCAAGGGTTATGACAAGCTCTATGGTGCGCGGCCGATGGGTCGCCTCATTCAGGAAAAGATCAAGCAGCCGCTTGCCGAGGAATTGCTATTTGGCAAACTCGTCCACGGCGGCGAAGTTATGGTCCACCTGAAAGAAACCGACGGCGTCAACGCGCTCTCGTTCGAGATTACCCCTGCCCCCCCGAAAAAGGGCAAGAAGGGCGGCAAGGCGAAGGTCGTGGCGGGGGTTTAACGCCCCCGCTGCGCAAGGCATTGCATGGATGTCGAAATTTTGTTAACCTTCAAGCCCAGATAAAAACGCGTCGCACCTGTCCAACCCTGATGAGGAGGCGTGCGATGAACATTAGTTTTTTCAAGCAAAGTTTTTTGGTTGGATTAGGGTTAACCGCCCTTTCAGCGGCCACACCGGTAACGGCGACGCGCACCGAGATCGACAGCGGTGATACAGACTTTACGCCATGCGTTATCGGTGGCGCACCGTGTGCTGGACTGACGATGCCGTTCAGCGCCAATTTCGGAACCGGTGCGTTCAACAAAGTCTACGTCTATAGCAACGGACTTGTGTCGTTCGGCGCCGAGATCGCCGCAGGTGCAAATCTTTCGTCGATCACGTCAATCGGCGGCAACGTCTTTACCGCAGGATATTCGCCGTCGATGACGCTGACGTCGCCGTTCCAGGTCCAAGATCCATCAAATGCGTTCAACGGCACGGGGGTGTTGCAGAACAAACCGGTGTTCCGAGTGCGCTATCTCGCTTCGTTCGGAACCGTCGTCGGCATGCCGATGCAGGTCAGCATTTTTGATGTCGGCAGCGGCGAATATGCCCTGCAGTTCGGCCATGGCAACAATAGCGCGACCCCCGATATCGCTGCTGACGCCTATCTGGGTTATTCTTTCGGCTCGTCCAGTTTGCAGGTCAGCGGCAACCCGTTGCGCGGTCAGGTGCAAGGCGGCACGACTGCGTTCGAATATTTTTTCCGCGCGACTGCGCCGAGTGTTCCCGAGCCGACAAGCTGGGCAATGATCATTGCGGGATTAGCGATTGCGGGCGCCAACATACGGCACCGGCGCCGCGTTGCCTTATCGGGGGCGTAGGCACAGGTTTCGGTGACGACAAATGCGCCTGTACCCCGTTACGCGGCGTTCATCAGTTACAATCATGCGGATCGCGTCGTCGCGGCCTGGGTTCATCGCCAGCTCGAGGGCTTTCGCATCCCCGCCCGCCTGTATGGACGCGATAGCCCGATCGGCGTCCTGACCACAAAATTGCCACCGATTTTTCGTGATCGTGACGAACTGGCATCATCCGCCGATCTGGCGAAATCGGTGCGTGATGCTCTTGCGGCTTCTTCGACGCTCATTGTGATTTGTTCGCCGCAGGGAGCACAATCGCGCTGGGTCAACGAAGAGATACGGACGTTCCGCGCGCTGGGTCGTGCCGACCACATTCAGTGCCTGATCGTCGCGGGAGAACCTCATGCGACGCGCGATCCGGCGCTCGATCCAACACTCGAATGCTTTCCGCCGGCTTTGTTAGAGGATGCGGACCATGAGCCGCTCGCTGCCGACATGCGGCAAGGCATGGACGGCAAGCAAGCGGCGAAACTCAAACTACTCGCAGGCATTCTGGGAGTCGGTTATGACGAATTGCGCCAGCGCGAAGTCGAACGTCGTCAGCGCCGCCTTGTCATGATGACAAGCGCGTCACTCGCCGGACTGCTGATCACGTCCGCACTTGCGGTTTTTGCGCTGTGGCAGCGTCGCGAGGCGATTACGCAGCGCGACCTTGCTCAGCAGAAGACGATGACGGCCGAGCGCACCGTCGATTTCGTCAAATCGCTTTTTGTTGTTTCCGACCCGTCCGAATCACGCGGCGCTGTGATCACTGCCCGCGAGATTCTTGATCGTGGCGCGCGCCAGATTGAAAATAGCTTGAGCGACGAACCCGAGGTCAAGGCCGAATTGACCACAACGCTCGGCGAAGTTTACGGCAGCCTTGGCCTGTTTCGTCAAAGCGACGATCTTATCCGCCGTAGCTACGCAATTGATCATTTATCATGGTCGACCAAGGCGCGACAATTGACAGCGCTTGGTGAGTCGCAACGTCGCTTGGGCCGTTTTACTGGGTCGATCGCAGCATATAATCGTGCCTTGGTGATAGTCCGGACCTATCCAAGCGACCGGAATGAAATCGAGCCACGGATACTGACCGGGTTAAGCCAATCCTTAAGCTTTGCCGAAAATTTTCCGGCAGCCATCGAAGCCGCAAAGGAAGCGCTGAAGCAGATCAGCACCCTGCATGGCCCGACCGATATCTCAGCCGCACCAGCACTTGAAGCGACTGGCGTGAGCGCTCTATTGGAGGGGCGACTTGAACCTGCTCGAAAGGCATACAAGCGTGCCGTGGCCATTCGCCAAGCCGTGCAAAGCGATCTCCATCCGCAAATCACCGACAATCTCAACCAGTTGGGCAATATAGCTTATTTGCTCCGTGATAACATCCAAGCGGAACAATATTACCGTCAGGTATTAAAAAGTGACGCGGCCGTCCTCGGACAAAATCATCCAGATTCTGCAATGACGCTCAATAATTTAAGCCGTGTTCTTTTAGAACAGCGCAAATTCGACGAAGCGCATTCGATCCTAGAAACTGCAGTGCATGCGAAACGGGTGCAATTCGACGACACTAACTTTAATCTTATCTTCCCCTTCGCCAATCTTGCCATCGTCAAACACGGCCTTGGCAATCCGCGCGCGGCCGAGCCGCTGTTTCGCAGGGCGCTCGTGGCGGCGCGGCTGCACAAGCATCGCAATCTTGCGCCGATCCTCACCGATCTTGCCGCCACGCTATGCGACATGGGTCGCACCGGCGAGGCCATGCCGCTGCTTGCCGAAGCCCGCCCGATCATGGCACAAACCTATCCCAAAGATCCGTGGCGGCCCGCGTGGACTGACTTTGTCCGTGGGCGCTGTCTTGTCAAAAGCGGTGACCGCAAGAGCGGGCTGGCGCTGATCCGGGCCAGCGCACCCGCACTGCAAGCGCGCTGGAAGCCCGACAGCCTTTACGGTTTTCAGGTCGCCCGGGCGATGCCGCGGCAATAACGCGCGTCGATCAGGTCATCACCATGATCGCAGCGATGATGATGAGCATGAAAATCACGCCTGCGCCGATCGCTGCATAGATCGACGGGTTGGTCACGAACGATGCGCGCGCCTGTTCGACCACGCGGTTGATAAGTTGGGGCCACGTGTAGCTGACGAAATCGCCCTGGCTCATCATGTTGATCAGGACGCCGTGGTCGTCGACGACCGGCAAGTGGCGGAATCGTTCGTTCGACATCTGCTGCAACCATTCGATCAGGTTGTCGTCGCGCTTTGCCAGTTTCAGGTTGGTCGTCATGATCTCGCTGAGCTTGGTTTTGTTGGGATCGCGCCCGTCGTTGAGCAGGCGCCGCATGAAATCGCGCTCGGTGACGATGCCCAGCGGCTTTTTGCCATCATCGACGACGACCACAGCCCCGTAGTTTTTTTCGCTCATCGCCTTGACGGCCGTCATGACGAGGTCGTCGGGGCTCAATGTATAAACAGGTGCTTTATTCTTGAATTCAAGCCGCTCTTCGATTTTCATCAGTCATCGCCCTTCCAAAGACTGTTCGACGGCAAACTAGGCCAACCACCCGAAACGGCAAGGGGGAAACTAGCCAAGACTGACCCGCCCCGCGGCATGCCGTTCGAGCCGCCCGGCCAGTTCAAGCTCGAGCAAGACCGTGACGACAACCGCAGGGTGCAGGCCCGATTGGCGGACGATTTCGTCGACAAGGACCGGCGTATGCCCGATCAGGTCGGTGACGGCACGCCGTTCGGCATCGCTGGCATCGGCACTGACCGGCGGCGCGCGCCAGTGGTCGCTGTTCTGTTCAACGCGCCGCGTCATCGGCCGGAGCATTTCGAGCACATCGCCGGCATTTTGCACCAGCGTCGCGCCGTCACGGATGAGGGCATTGCACCCCTGCGCGCGCGGGTCGAGCGGGCTGCCAGGCACTGCCATGACTTCGCGTCCCGCTTCGTTCGCAAGGCGCGCGGTGATCAGCGATCCGGATTTCGGCGCGGCTTCGATGACGACCGTCCCCGATGCCATCCCGGCGATGATCCGGTTGCGCGACGGAAAGTGGCGCGCGAGCGGTTCACGACCCGGCGGCTGTTCGGCGACCAGGACGCCATCGCGCGCAACGCGTTCTTGGAGTTCGGCATTTTCGGGCGGGAACGCAATGTCGATCCCGCTCGCGATCACGCCCGCCGTTGCCACGTCGACCGCCCCCTGATGCGCGGCCGTATCAATCCCGCGCGCCAACCCCGACACGATGATACAGCCTTCGTCAGCCAGGTCATGCGCGAGGCCGCGGGCAAAACGACACGCCGCTGCGCTGGCATTGCGCGCACCGACGATGGCGACCGCGGGCCGGTCCATCAGACGCAGATTACCACGCACGATCAGTGCAGGCGGTGCCGTGTCGAGCGCCGCGAGCAATCGCGGATAAAGACCCTCACCAACGAACAGGTAGCGTGCGTCAAGCTTTTCGACCGCGCGCATTTCGGCTTCGATTTCGCGCGGATCGGCAAGCCGCATGGCTTTTGCGCCGCCCCGCGCCGCAAGATCGGGAATCGCCGAAAGTGCGGCTGACGCTGTGCCGAAGCGTGCGAGAAGCTGAAAATAAGTAACAGGTCCGATATTGGCCGATCGGATAAGCCGCAGCTTGTCAAAAGCGTCAGACACGCGCGCTTGCTTTCTGGCCGACTCGCGGTTCCTCGCCGCGCCGCAACCGCGCGATGTTGGCACGATGTTTCCACACGATGAGCAGCGCGAGCGCAACCACCAGCGGCAACATTACGATCTCGCCACGTGCGATTGCGATGCCCGGTGCCGACAGCGCGGCGATAATGCCGCCCAGCGAAGAAATCCGCGATGCGGCCACGACAATGACCCAGACAAGCGCGGCGATCAGCGCGATCGGCCAGCTGAGTACCAGCAAGATGCCAAGCGCCGTCGCCACGCCTTTCCCGCCGTTGAACCGCAGCCAGACCGGATAGCAATGCCCGATAAAGGCCGCGAGCCCCGCCATCGCGCCCAGCCCTGGCTGTATGGCCTCTGCAATCAGCACGGCAGCGGCGCCCTTGCCGCCGTCGAGAAGCAAAGTCGCGACCGCGAGCTCCTTGCGACCGGTACGCAAGACATTCGTCGCACCGATGCTGCCCGAACCGATGCTGCGCAAATCCCCGGCGCCAAATGCGCGCGTCAGGATCAGCCCGAATGGGATCGATCCCAGGAGATAGCCGGCCACAAGCGCCAAAAGCGGCATCAACCAAAGCACGGATTTGGCAACTTTCTTAAAAGATCATCGTCGACCGATGTTGGCGGACGATAGAGAATCGGATCGATTGCGCAACCGGCGTTTGGTGATACCAGCACGCGGTGGATCGTAACGCGCCCGTCCTGTTTTTCGATTCCGGCATCGGCGGGTTGTCGGTCGTTGCGCCCACACGAATGCTGTTGCCGACCGCACCGTTCG
This sequence comes from Sphingomonas sp., assembly GCA_031364345.1. GTDB lineage: Bacteria > Pseudomonadota > Alphaproteobacteria > Sphingomonadales > Sphingomonadaceae > Sphingomonas_O. Next base: position 3,213 of record JANLWD010000120.1, on the reverse strand, counting down.
TCTACGTCGCCGACAGCGCCGGCTTTCCGTACGGCACCAAAAGCGAAGCTGAAATTGCAGCGCGCGTGCCCGCGTTGCTGGGGCGGCTCGTTGAGCGTTATCGACCGCGCCTTGTCGTTATTGCTTGTAACACAGCATCGACGATTGCCCTGTCGGTCGTAAGGTCGGCGCTCGACGTGCCGGTCGTGGGCACGGTTCCGGCAATCAAACCCGCCGCGCTGGCATCGAAAACCCGCGTCATCGGCGTGCTGGGTACCGATGCCACCGTGCGACAACCCTATGTCGACCGATTGTCCGCCGAATTTGCACGCGACTGCGCAGTCATTTGCCACGGTTCGGCCGAACTGGTCATGCTTGCCGAAGCGAAAATGCGCGGTGTGCCGGTCAGGCCTGATGCAGTCGCCAGTGCTGTCGCGGGAATGTATGCGCAACCCGGTGGCGACGGGATCGACACGGTCGTGCTTGCGTGCACGCATTTCCCGCTGCTGCACGACGAATTGACAGCAGCGGCGCCGCAGCGCGTCGATTTCGTCGATGGCAGCAGCGGCATCGCGCGGCGGGTCGATCACTTGACGCGAAATCAGTCATGGCCCGCAAGCGCACCACCCGGGATCGCAGTTTTTACGCGCGTCGATTCGCATGTCCGCGCACTGGGTCCCGCACTGACGGCGCGTGGGTTCGATCAAATCGTCGCGCTCTGAAATGCGGAAATCGGCCACGATCCTGTTTATCGTCGCGCTGTTTGGGCTGTGGCTATTCCCGGACATTATCGGCATCGGCAATGGCTCAAGCGCACAATCGGCCGACAGTGATGCGATCGTCGTCCGTGACGGCGATACGATGACCATCCGGGGACAGGATTTTCGCCTGCACGGGATCGATGCTCCCGAATATGGTCAGCTGTGCAAAACTGTCGCTGGCGTCGATTGGCCCTGCGGAAAGCAGGCCCGCACCACGTTGGCAGCGATCATCGCAGGACGCAGAGTGACGTGTGTGGAGCGTGCGCGCGACAAATATGGCCGGATCGTCGCGATCTGCACCGACGATCAAGGAACCGACATCGCGCGCGGCATGATCGAGCGCGGCATGGCGATCAGCATGGACGGTTTTGCAGAGGAACCCTACGCCGTCGAACAAGCGCCGGCGCGGGCCGCAAGGCGCGGAATCTGGCAGGGGGCATTCGATCCTCCATCGTCGTGGCGCGCATCCCATCCAAGAGCGGCCGTTGCGAATCGTTAGCAGTGGATTCATTCCTGATGTGCGATTATGGAGTGCGCGTTTTCGTTGATTTCGTGCCGCCGGATAGGGTTTTCGCTTTGGATTACGACCGCGTTTTCAGTGCTGCCATCGACCGGCTTCATGCCGAGGGGCGGTACCGTGTGTTCATCGATATTTTGCGTAACAAGGGGTCATATCCCAACGCGCGCTGCTTTGCGGGCCATAATGGGCCGAAACCGATCACCGTGTGGTGCTCGAACGACTATCTTGCGATGGGACAGCATCCCAAAGTGATCGCAGCGATGGAGGAAGCGCTTCACGATGTCGGCGCCGGTTCGGGCGGCACGCGCAACATCGGTGGCAATACGCATTATCATGTCGACCTCGAAGCCGAACTCGCCGACCTGCACGGCAAGGATGGCGCACTTTTGTTTACCAGCGGTTATGTGTCGAACGAAGCGACATTGGCGACGCTCGGCAAGGTTCTGCCGGGCTGCGTGATCTTTTCCGACGAGTTGAACCATGCCAGCATGATTGCGGGCATCCGCAATTCGGGATGTGAAAAGCGTGTGTGGCGGCACAATGACCTGGCCCATCTCGAAGAATTGCTTGCTGCCGAAGCCGCCGACACGCCCAAACTGATCGCGTTCGAAAGTGTCTATTCGATGGACGGGGATGTTGCTGACATTGCTGCCGTCTGTGATCTTGCCGATAAGTATAACGCACTGACATATTGCGATGAAGTCCATGCTGTCGGCATGTACGGCGCGCGCGGCGGCGGCATTACCGAACGCGACAATGTCGCGGACCGGGTGACCATTATCGAAGGGACGCTGGGCAAGGCATTCGGTGTGATGGGCGGCTATGTAACGGCATCGCGCGACATCATCGATGTCATCCGCAGCTATGCGCCGGGGTTCATCTTTACCACCAGCCTCTCACCGGTGCTTGTTGCGGGTGTGCTCGCCAGTGTTCGGCATTTGAAGGGCTCAAGCGAGGAACGCGACGCGCAACAGGCCGCAGCAGCAACGCTCAAAACTTTGTTCACCGACGCCGGCTTGCCCGTGATGCGCACCACGACGCATATCGTGCCGCTGATGATCGGCGATCCGGTAAAAGCAAAGCGGATCAGCGACATCCTGCTTGCCGAATATGGCGTTTATGTGCAGCCGATCAATTATCCGACCGTGCCGCGCGGCACCGAGCGGCTGCGTTTTACGCCGGGGCCAGCACACACCGCCGAAATGATGGCCGAACTGACTGACGCTCTGGTCGAGATTTGGGGCCGCATGGAAATGCGGATGGCGGCCTAGGCGACGCGCGTCGACAACGCGACTGCCAGCGTCAACCCGCCGAGTCCGACCGACAGGATCAGCCGCATTGTCAGCCAGCGTTCGGGCACAAGGCCGCGCCGGTCGAGTTGCCAGTCGATGAGCGGCGTCGAAAGCAGGGCGACGCCGACGATCATCAGCGGCTGGACCAATGATCCGGTTCGGACGATCCCAAGCAGCCCGGCGGCAAAGGCAATCAGCGAGGGCACAACTGCGACGACATAAATCCATAGCGGCGCATCGGGGCGCGTGGCGGCCACACCCCACCATAAACCACCAAGGAAACTGAGGATCAGTGCCGCGTAAAAGAATGCCGCAAGCTGTGCGGCCGGCGCATATGGTGGACAGAGCGCGATCAGCACCGCAAGCGCTTGTGGAAGCAGCCCCGAAAGTCCCAGCAGGAATGCGAGCGAAGGCAGTTTGTGACGCGACGCACCGATCACCGTGAAAGCACCGCGCTCCAGGCGTAGCCGCGGTAAAGTGCGCTGAAATGCGCCTTCAGCCCCAGCGTCTTGAGGTCGTCGGGCAAGCTCGCGCGCGGTTCGACATCGAACCGGCCGAGCCAGGCAAACAAGAGCGATCTGAACGCACGCGGCCAGCCTTCCTGTTGTCCGAAATCGACGATGTGCGCGCTTCCGCTGGTCACGCTCGTTCCCTGACGAAG
>JANLWD010000084.1:0-2437 GCA_031364345.1 Sphingomonas sp. | reverse complement strand
GGCATTGGCAATATCGACAATATCGACCGCAACGGCCCCGTCGTCGCGAGCTTCCCGGCGGCGGACGGCCAGCAATTGATGCTCGTCACCGACCAGGCCAAACTGATCCGCATGAACATCAGCGACATGCGCGTGATCGGGCGCAACAGCGCGGGCGTGAAGCTGTTCGACGTCGGCAAGGGCGAGCATGTCGTCGGCGCGGCACGGATCGAAGCAGAGGAAGAGATTGCGGCTGGCGAGGAAGCGACATCACCGACCGAATGACTGTCGCCTACAAAATACTCACTGCGAGCCAATGGGGGCAATTCGAGGCCGAAGGCGTCTTCACTGGTGCTCCGGTCGATCTGGCAGATGGCTATATCCACATGTCGACGTCGGATCAGCTTGACGAAACGCTCACCAAGCATTTCGCGGGGCAGAGCGGCCTCGTCATCGCGACCATCGACCTAGCCGTACTCGGCGACGCGCTCAAATGGGAAGTTTCGCGCGGCGGGGCGTTGTTCCCGCATTATTATGGGGCGCTACCGATCGCGGCGGTGATCGAAACGAAGCCCGCCTGAACGCAACAGGCGACAAACCGTTCAACTTCCGCTAAGCGCCCGCGATGTCCCCATTCGAAACGCTCCCGCCGCTTCTTGCCGAAGCTCTGACCACCCGTGGCTATGAAGCCCCCACCCCTGTTCAGGCTGCTGTCCTCGAACCCGAAGCGCATGACCGCGATCTGATTGTCTCGGCGCAAACAGGCTCGGGCAAGACCGTTGCGTTCGGCCTTGCGATGGCGGAACAGTTGTTGGGCGACGACGGCAAGGTCCGCTTCATCCGTGAACCACAAGCGCTCGTTATCGCCCCGACGCGTGAACTTGCATTGCAAGTCAGCCGCGAATTGATTTGGCTTTATGGCAAGGTCGGCGCGCGCATTGCGACCTGTGTCGGCGGCATGGATGCTTCGAAGGAACGCAAGGCCCTGAGCCAAGGCGCGCACATCGTCGTGGGCACGCCAGGGCGCCTGTGCGATCACCTCAATCGCGGCGCGCTTGATCTGCGCGCGCTCCGGGTGGCGGTTCTCGATGAAGCCGACGAAATGCTCGACATGGGCTTTCGCGAAGACCTCGAGAATATCCTCGACGCCAGCCCGTCCGAACGCCGCACGCTGATGTTTTCGGCGACCATGCCCAAAGCGATCGTCGCGCTCGCCAAGCGTTACCAGAAGGATGCGCTGCGTATCTCGACCGTCGGCGCGGACCGCGGACACGGCGATATTGCTTATCAAGCCGTCACGGTTGCGCCGTCGGACATCGAGAATGCCGTCGTCAATCTGCTGCGCTTTCACGAGGCCGAATCGGCGATGCTGTTCTGCGCCACGCGCGACAATGTCCGCCATCTTCACGCGAGTCTCATCGAGCGCGGTTTTCATGCCGTCGCGCTATCGGGTGAGCATAGCCAGAACGAGCGCAATGCCGCCCTTCAGGCCCTCCGCGACAAGCGTGCCCGGGTCTGCGTCGCCACTGACGTCGCCGCGCGCGGCATCGATCTTCCCACGCTCACCCTCGTCATTCATGTCGAACTCCCCCGCGATCCCGATGCGCTCCAGCATCGTTCGGGCCGCACCGGACGCGCAGGCAAAAAAGGCACCGCGATCCTTATAGTGCCGCACCCGCGCCGCCGCCGCGTCGAAGCGATGCTGCGCGATGCGCGTGTGACAGCAGACTGGATCGGTGTACCAACAGCCGACCAGATCCGCGCGAATGACCGCGAACGGCTGCTGATCAATCTCCTCGAACCCGTCGAAACTGATGACGAAGACAAGGCCCTCGCCGCGCGCCTGCTGGCCGAACGCTCGCCCGAGGATGTTGCCGCCGCGCTCGTCCGAATGCACCGCGCCAAAATGCCGTCATCGGAAGAAATGCTCGACGTCAGCGTCCGTGCGCCCCGCGAAACCCGCGACGCGGGTGCCCCCCGCGCCGGGTTTGAAGACACGGTCTGGTTCCGCATGGATTGCGGGCGCAAGCAGAATGCCGATCCGCGCTGGATTCTCCCGCTGCTCTGCCGCCGCGGTCACATCACCAAATCTGAAATCGGCGCGATCCGCATTGGCCAGACCGAAACTTTCTTTCAGGTCCCCCGCGCCGCCGCTGCCAAGTTCAAGGATGCACTGAAACGCACCGAGGGTGGCGACCCTGATGGCGAAGACGGCATCCGTATTGAACAGCATGCCGGCCCCGCCCCCGAAACGCATAAAGGCCCCCGCCGCGACAGCCCGCCAACCGGACGCCCGCCGCTGTCACGCCGCGATGGCCCCTCGGCACCGCGCCGGGACGGTCCGCCGCGTGGTGCTGGCGGCCCCGGTGGCAAGCCCCCCTATCGCGCAAAGCCGACCCGCGCGCCGCGCTAAATGATCACGATCCTCGTCGATGCCGATGCCTGTCCGGTGAAGGAC
>JANLWD010000083.1:0-8597 GCA_031364345.1 Sphingomonas sp. | reverse complement strand
GCGGCCCGGGCATTTCGATGGCGTTGCCACCGTCGTCGCCAAATTATTCGGCCAAGTACGACCCGACACTGCGCTTTTCGGGGAAAAAGACTGGCAGCAGCTGCAAGTCATCCGCCGCATGGTCGCCGATCTCGACCTTGGCATCGACATCATCGGCGTTCCGACCGAGCGCGAGGCTGATGGCCTCGCCATGTCGTCGCGTAACGCCTATCTCTCACCCACCGAGCGTGTCGCCGCGGCCGCATTGCCCGCGGCACTGGCAGCCGCAGCCGACGCATATGCCCGCGGCGAAAAAGAAAGCACCATTTTGGCGGTAGCGCGCGAGACGATTGCGAACGCGGGTTTCACGATCGATTATGTCGAACGCCGCAATGATCGTCTGCTGGCAGCAGCGCGCATCGGAAACACGCGTTTGATCGACAATATCGCCTTGACGAAAACCGATTAAAGTTTCGCGTAAATCCGCCGTTCCCTTACCGAGCCGAAACATGCTTTCGACACGTTAACCATTTGTTGAAACCATTTCGGCGACAGTTGTGATTGACAGTAGTCGATGGGGGTATCGGAAATGGCTTCAAGTTTTAAAAGCGCGGCGTTTCTTATCGAAAGCCGAATGAGCGATGCGGCAATGGGCAATGCAAATGCCTGTTATGAGCTGGGAATCGCTTATTCGAGTGGCTCGGGCGGGATCGATGTCGACCTTGTTCAGGCGCACAAGTGGTTCAATCTTGCCGCGGTATCGGGCAACGAACGCGCGCAGGAATGCCGTGCCGAAGTCGCCGACGACATGTCGGCACGCGAAATTGCCGAAGCACAGCGCCTCGCTCGCGCCTGGTTGAACGCGACGCAGTTACGCCGCGCTGCCTAAGCGATTTTCTTGAACGGGGCCATCGTCCCGAGAAATTCGATCTGGCGTTCCACCGCGCGGCGTTCGCGCGACAGGAAATCGGCAATCGCCCGGCGAAAATTGGGGTCGGGAATAAAATGCGCTGACCATGTTGGCACGGGGACATAGCCGCGCGCGAGCTTATGTTCGCCTTGCGCGCCAGCCTCGACCGTCTTTAGCCCGCGCGCGATCGCCGCATCGATCGCCTGATAGTAACACAGCTCGAAATGCAGGCAGGGCACATCTTCGATGCAGCCCCAATATCGGCCGTAAAGCGTCTCGGCGCCAATGAAATTCAGGGCGCCGGCAATCGGCCGGCCATCACGCATTGCCAGCATCAAGAGCACACGGTCGCCCATTGTGCGCCCGATCTCCGAAAAGAAGGCTCGGGTCAGATACGGCTGACCCCATTTGCGCCGCCCCGTATCCTGATAAAAAATCCAGAATGCATCCCAATGCGCTTCGCTGATCTCGCTGCCGCTCAGATGAACGATCTCAAGCCCCTCGACCGCCGTCGCGCGTTCCTTGCGGATGGCCTTTCGTTTCCGCGAGGCAAGCGCACCGAGAAAGTCGTCGAAACAGGTATAGCCGTCGTTGGCCCAGTGAAACTGCGTTCCTTCGCGGATCAGCCAGTCGCCTGCTTCGAACAAGTCGACCTGGTCGGGCGTAATGAAATTGGCATGAACCGATGACAGACCATTTTGCGTTGCCAGCACTTCGGCAGCAGCAATCAGTCCCTTTGCCGCCATCGGATCGGTTGCCAGGACGCGCGGCCCCGGCACCGGACTGAACGGAACGGCAATGACCAGTTTCGGATAATATCGACCGCCGGCATGTTCATAGGCATCGGCCCAGCTGTGATCGAAGACATATTCGCCCTGACTGTGACTTTTTACATAGGCGGGCAGCACGCCAGCGAGTGCTCCGCCGATGCCGTCGATTGCCAGCGGCGCGGGTTGCCAGCCGGTGCGCTTCGATACGCTGCCCGACGTTTCGAGCGCCGACAGAAACGCATGGCTGACGAAGGGATTGGCTGTGCCCGCGCAAACATCCCACGCCGACGCGTCGAAACTGGCGACGCCTTCTCCGACACGCGCGACGACATCCTTCATGCGTGCTTTTCGTACTTCATGCGTGCTTTTCGTAAATCGCTTCGTCGGCGTGGGCAAAAGCACGCCGCTCCGCATCTGCATCGCGGACCGTCCACGTCAACACCGGCAGTCCCCGCGCGCGCGCTGCTCCGGCAAATTTCGACGGCAGATTGCGAACGTCATAAGCAAGAAAATCGGGTTTCGCGCGCGCCATCGCGGACCAACGCTCGACAATGCCTTTCGCCCCGCGCTTGCCTTCCTCACTGATGACCAGCCCGCGCACGATCCGCGGCGCATGTTCGGCAAACCATGCCCCGACCATCGGATTGAACGACATCACGGCGGCATTCCCGCGATACCCCTCGAGCGCACGACGGACCGACAGGCAAAGCGGCGCGACGCGTGTCGACTTTACCTTGATCTCGATAAGGACGGGAACACGGCCACCGATCAGTGTCATGATTTCGGGCAGCGTTGCGATGGTCTCGCTGGTACCGTTCAGCGCAATGCGCACAATTTCGGCCGGCGTCAGCGCGTCCACCCTGCCATGCGCCGCAGTCAGCCGTTCGAGAGTGGCATCGTGAAATACCATCGCTTCGCCGTCGCGTGCAGCCTGAACATCGGTTTCGATACCATGACCCAGCGCGATCGCAGCGCGAAACGCCGCCCGGCTGTTTTCGATGACAGCGCCGCCATGCAATCCGCGATGGGCAAATGGCTGCGCTTTCAGAAACGCAACGCGCGCTTGCGACGGCGGCGGCGCGATCAGATTTTCAAGCGGGGCGAACAGCGACAATCGCATCAACCTCTACCATGGCGCCACGCGGCAGTACCGGAACGCCGACTGCTGCGCGCACATGCCGCCCGGCCTCACCGAACAATGCAACCATCAACGACGATGCGCCGTCGGCCACTTTGGGCTGGTGCGTGAAGCGGTCATCGCTTGCGACGAAGACGCCAAGCCGGACAATGCGTTCGACCCGGTCAAGATCGCCCAACGCCGCTTTCAATTGTGCGACGATCATCAACGCACAGGCTTGTGCCGCTTCCTGCCCCGCTTCGATATCGCGATCTTCACCAAGGCGCCCCTGCATCACTTCGCCGCCCTTGAAGGGCAATTGCCCCGACACATAAAGCAACCCGTTGACTTCGACGGTTGGCACATAGTCAGCGACGGGCGCTGCGGCGATCGGCAAGGTGAGCTTGAGCGCTTTAAGCGCGTCATCGATATGTTTTGTCATGGCACTTGCCAAAGCGCACTCACGGAACAGGGTCAAGACGCATCTTTGATAATGGCGCCGGGCGCTCTATCTACGCGCGATGGCCATCCTGCCCCGACCCAGTTCGCCGCGCGCGGCATGGCGCGATTTCCGCGATGCCGTGGCCGCACCGCGCAAGCACAAGATCGTCTTTGCCGCGCTGTCGCTGGCGTTTCCCGCACTGATCATCATCGGCATGGCACGCGAAGCCAAAATCGATGAAGAATGGACGCCGCCAACCATTGTTTACGTCAAACAATGGCCTGCAAGCCGCACTGTGGCCGAAGTTCGCGCGCAACAGGCCAAGGACTTGCCGGCCGAGCTCGCTGCGAAAAAGGCCCGCGAAGCCAAAGCCGAAGCAACGCGACAAGCCTATCGCCGCCTTGCCCGCAATATGGGTGTCGACGTCGATACGCCGCGCCGATGAACGAAGACGCGCGCTGGATGGGCGCGGCGATTGCCCTGGCACAGCGCGGTCGCGGGCGCAGCTTTCCCAATCCCAATGTCGGCTGCATCATCGTGCATGACGGCCGTGTGGTCGGACGCGGCACGACGGCTGCGGGCGGGCGGCCGCATGCCGAAGCCACTGCACTCGATCAGGCGGGATCTCTCGCGGCGGGTGCAACGCTGTTCACCACGCTTGAGCCGTGCGCGCATATCAGTGCCCGCGGACCGACGTGCAGCGACCTGATCATCGCGGCGGGTGTCGCGCGCGTCGTGATGGCAGTCGGTGATCCCGATCCGCGGACCGATGGCAAAGGGGCAGTGCGACTGCGTGCAGCGGGTATCGCGGTAACCGAACGCGTCGAGGCGGATGCGGCGTCGCGAGCGATGGCAGGATTCCTGATGCGCCAGCGGTTCGGGCGTCCGCATGTCACGCTGAAACTGGCGCTGTCGCTCGACGGTTGCATTGCGCGCGCCGATGGCGAAAGTCAGTGGATTACCGGACCCTTGGCGCGGGCGCATGGTCATCTTGAACGGGCACGATGCGATGCGATCCTGGTCGGACGCGCGACGTTCGATGCTGACAAACCCACGCTCGATGTCCGCCTTGCAGGGCTCGAGACCCGCAGCCCGGCGCGCTATGTCCTGAGCAGCGGCAATGCGCCCGAAGGCTGGGGAATTATCGGGCGTCCGCAGGATATTGCGGCGATAGCTGCCGACGACATCCTGATCGAAGGCGGCGCGCATACGGGATCATCGTTCTTGGCGGCCGACCTCATCGATCGGCTGCTGATTTACCGGGCACCGATCATTGTCGGCCGCGGCAAGCCTGCGCTCCACGACATCGGCCTTACGGCGTTGACCGACGCGCATGGCCGCTGGCAACAGGTCGATGCGCGCAGTTTTGGCGTCGACCGGCTCGACATTTACGGACGAGTGCGGGAATAGGGCATCATGTTCACGGGCATCATCACCGACATCGGGACCATCCGGTCGAGCGAACAGCGCGGCGACCTTCGCCTTGTCGTCGAAACGACCTATGACACGTCGACAATCGCAATCGGCGCCTCGATTGCATGTTCGGGCGCCTGCATGACTGTCGTTGACAAGGGCCTGGACTGGTTTGCCATCGACATGTCGGGGGAAAGCGTTTCGTGCACGGCGACGGGCCTATGGGTCTCGGGCAGCAAGCTCAATCTCGAACGTGCAATGAAAATCGGCGACGAGCTCGGCGGTCATATCGTCACCGGTCATGTCGACGGGATCGGCAATGTCGTCTCGTTCGACCCGGTCGGCGACAGCTGGCATCTCGTCATCGCAGCGCCCGATGCCGTCGCACCCTTTGTCGCGGCCAAGGGATCAATCACCGTCGACGGTGTCTCGCTGACAGTCAACACCGTGACCGATCAGCCCGACGGGACAGCATATTTCACGTTGAATATCATTCCGCATACGGCCGCTGTCACCACGCTGGGGCGTCTGACAGCGGGGACGCAAGTCAATCTCGAAATCGACATTCTCGCGCGCTACCTGGCGCGGATGCAGGCGCGGTTAGCGCATTAATCCGCCGTACGCCGCCAAAGTGCGATGCCGTATATGATCAGCGCAACACCCGCGAACAGGAACCATTGCACCGCATAGGCGACATGATTGTTCGAAATCCCGGCAACACTTGGCGGAGCGCTGGCGGCGAGACCGCGCGCGGGAACATCGGCAACAAGCATCGGGCGCAGTGGTGCCGCAGTGCCGAACAGCTTTGCCAGCAAGCTGCTTTGGTTCGGCTCGGTCGTGATCAGGCCGTCGACAATGCCGCCGGTCCAGTCTGGTTTGAAAGCCGGGTCTGCCGCGACGCCCATGTCGATCAGTGCGCCCGGGCCGCCACTGTTCGTTACACATTCGGCAATATGGCGATACCCGCCCTGGCCGGTTGGCGTCGCACCGCCGGTGACGCGCCAGTCGACCACGCGAACACACGTCACGCGCGATTTGCGAAACATTGCCGTGTCGGCAACGGGCGTCGTTTCGGGATAGGCGATCGCTGGCAAATCACGGTTCGCAGCGTAACGTGCAATAAGCGCGTCCTTCCACGCCGAACGCTGCAACTGCCAGACGCCAAGAGCGATCATCATCGCAACAGCGATCATGACGAGCAATGTCGGAATGACGGGCACGCGTTTCATTTGCGATATTCCGACTGAAGCAATGCTGCCTTGCCGACGCGCAAGCCGCCAATCACGAGGACGAACGTCAGCCCGGGCCAGATGAGCACATGCACCCATACGGATGGCGTTGCCATCAATTGCAGCGTGACGGCGCCGATCATCACGACCGCACCGACGATCAGCGTCAGGAAAGCCGCCGGGCCATCGCCCACGTTAAACTGCATGAAATCGAGCCCGCACAAGCGACAGCGTGGTGCAAATGCGATCGGTCCGCTGAACAAGCTGCGCGCACCGCACTGCGGGCATGCGCCCGTCAGCGCGGCGACAATCATCCGCCGTGAACCGGTGCGCCCCAGCCACCCCAGACGTAAATCGAAACAAAGAGGAACAGCCACACGACGTCGACGAAATGCCAGTACCATGCCGCCGCTTCAAACCCGAAATGCTGGCGCGGCGTAAAGTCGCCATTATATGTGCGCTTCAGGCAAACGGCGAGAAAAATGGTGCCGACGAGCACATGAAATCCGTGAAATCCCGTCGCCATGAAAAAGGCTGCGCCGTAATTTGTGCCGGCAAACGCAAATGGCGCGTGGATATATTCATATGCCTGGATACTGGTGAACAGCGCGCCGAGAACGATTGTCGCCCACAATCCTTTTTTCAGGCCATCGCGATTGCCGTGAATCAATTCATGGTGCGCCCAGGTCACTGTTGTCCCGGAACACAGAAGTATCAGCGTATTGAGCAGCGGGAAGTGAAACGGATCGATGACTTCGATGCCCTTTGGCGGCCACGCCGCTGCGGCTTCGCCGATCGCAACCGCGCCATCGCCGGCAACCGAGACTGCCGCGGGAAACAGCGAATAATTGAACCATGCCCAGAACCAGCCAACGAAAAACATGACTTCAGATGCAATGAAAAGGATCATGCCATAGCGCAGATGGAGCCCGACAACGGGCGTATGTTCGCCGGCATTGGCTTCACGCACGACATTGGCCCACCAGCGGTACATGGTGTACAGAACAGCCGCGAAACCAGCAAAAAACACATAGCTGCCGAACGGCGCCTTGTGCATCCACATCACGGCGCCAGTCGCCATGCCCAGCGCGGAAAATGAACCGATCAGCGGCCACGGATCAGGCGGCAGGATGTGATATTCATGGTTCTTTGCACCGGACATCGACTTGTTCCTTGGCTCTGTAGCGACGGGTCGGTTACCCCGTCTTCTTGGACTCGTCTACGGGGTAGAAAGTGTATGACAGCGTGATCGCGCGCACGTCATTGGCCACCGGATCATTCAGGATCGAGGGCTGCACGAAAAAAATGACCGGCATGCGCACGGTCTGTCCGGGCGCCAGCGTCTGCTTGTTGAAGCAAAAACACTGAATTTTCGCAAAGTGCGCGCCCGATTGCGTCGGCGTGACATTATATGTCGCCGTGCCTGTAATCGGCTTGTCCGACAGATTCGTTGCGGTGAAGAATGCGATGTTGCGCGCACCGATTGTCACGGTTTGCGAGGGCACTTCGGCCTTGAAAGACCAGGGCAGCGACGATGAATGGTTGGCGTCGAAATGAACATCCATCGTCTTGCCGGTCAGGCCACCGGGCACCGCAGCTTCAGTCGCGCGCATCGTCGTGCCGCCGTAGCCGGTCACATCGCAGAACAACCGGTACAGCGGCACGCTGGCATAGCCGAGCCCGAGCATTGCGGCCGCACTTGCGAGTGCGATCAACGCCGTCCGCCGGTTGCGATCGGGATTGTGCATCGTCGCCGTCATGGGCTGATCCGTGCAAGCGTGATGAAATAGAACAGCACAACCATCCCCACGAGCAGAACTGCTGTCACAACCGCGCGCGATTTGCGACGGCGCGTGAATTCATCATCGGGCGTCATAGAAAATTCCGGTCGACAGCAAGTGCGGCGAAAATCACCAAAACATAACCGATCGAATAAATGAACAATGCGCGTTCAGGCTTCATCGTCGCGGGTGTCGGTGCATCGGCGACCAGGCACCACGCGGTCAGCGCGACAAAAATAGCAGAACAGACTGCCGCTACCGCGCCGTAAACGGCGCTCGCCAGTCCGAAAACCCAAGGGCTGACAGCCGCCCCGGCCATTAACAGCGCATAACCGAGCATTTGAGCGCGCGTCATGCGAGTGCCCGCCACGACGGGCAGCATCGGCACGCCGCCCTTCGCATAATCGTCGCGGATCAGCAGTGCGAGTGCCCAGCTGTGCGGCGGCGTCCAGAGGAAAATGATTGCGAACATCAAAATTGGGAGCAGCGTCACTTCACCGGTTGCCGCAACCCAGCCGATCAGCGGTGGAAAGGCACCTGCCGCACCACCAATGACAATGTTTTGCGGCGTGCGCCGTTTCAGGCCGACGGTGTAGACAAGAACGTAGAAAAGGATCGATGCGACCAGCAATGCAGCGGCGAATGCGTTGGCCGCAAGATACATCAACGCCACCGAAAACACGCCGAGCCCGACGCCGAAATGCAATGCCGTCTGCGCCGTGATCCGCCCCGCAGGCAAAGGCCGGCTTGCCGTGCGCTGCATCAGCGCGTCGATATCGGCTTCGTACCATTGATTGAGCGCACCAGCCGAACCGGCAGCGAGCGCAATCGCCAGAATGGCGGCAACCCCGAGCGCAGGCGGCATCGCAACGGGTGCAGCGAGCATGCCACAGAGTGCCGTAAAAACGACCGATCGCATCACGCGCGGCTTGGTCAACGCGAAGAGATCGCGCCAG
>JANLWD010000295.1:0-2354 GCA_031364345.1 Sphingomonas sp. | reverse complement strand
GCCACCGAATGCGAACACGCTCCACCCTTTTCGGATATCCGCGCCGAGCGACTGGACGAGCAAAACATTGCCACCGACATTTTTCCAGCCCGCGCCGCGCACGCCATAGGGTGCGAGGCCGCTTGCGTTTGCCGTCGTCGGCACGTCGAAATAGGTCTGACCATATTTTGCGCCGACATGTTCGGCCGACACTGCAAGCAATGCCAGCGTCCGGCGTGATAGCGGCGTCACATAACTGATCGTCGGCGACACCAGAGCGCTGTTGTGGATGCCGCTGACGTCGGCACGATAGCTAACGTCGAACGACAGCTTGTCGAATGGGTTGACGACCCCTGACGTGCCGATGCCGACATATCCGCCAAGCTCGAGTGCGGGTTTGATCTTGCCGAGTGCTGCGACTTGCCGGTCCCGGATATTCGCATTGCGCTCAAGCCGGACCTGCACGACTGGCCCGGCCACGAAATCGATTTTGCTGCCTGGCGCCTCGCGGACCAGATCAACATAGAGATTGGTGCCACGCGCCGCAAAGCTGAAGCCCGAAACCTGGCCCTGAAGCAGCCCGCCGGGGCTGACACGATAGTCATCGGATCCTTCGAAACTCGGGGAAACCGCGGCTGCAAGGCCGATCGTCAACCGGTCGCCGCCGCGTGCCGGCGAGGTTGATACCGTGTCCTGAGCACAAGCAGGGGCCGTAATCGCAACCATCGCTGCCAAGCCGAAATAATAACGCACATTGCACTCCATGAAAGTTTCGGGTGGTAACCGGCTGCCGATACACGATGTTCCCCCAGCGCAACCAGCAGCACATCTAGACGAAAGTTGTCCGGACCTTTAAGGTCGCGGGGACAAGAATAAGGGGTGATCGGTGGTGCCGCAATTATAACGGCAACCGACTGATGCGGAATAAAAAAGGGGACGGACATATGACATCGTTTTTCAGGGGAACATCATTGGCCGCTATCGCTGCGGCGGCACTGGCTGCGTCCGCATCGGCACAAACCGCTGCACCGGCACCCGCTGATGACAACGCGACCACGGGTTTTACCGATATCGTCGTCACCGCACGCAAGACCGAAGAAAAGCTTCAGGACGTTCCGCTGACCATCAAGGCGCTGACGGGTCAGGATTTGCAGGATCGCGGCATCGGATCGGTATCCGAACTTTCGCAATTTACGCCGGGCCTCACCTATTCGCCCGATTTCGGTCGCACGGGTGAACGCCCGGTCATTCGCGGGATTTCCGCCTTGCGCAGCGAAGCGCCGCAACCAGTATCGATTTTCGTCAATGGCGTGTTCGTGCGCGACGCGGCGCTTGGCCTTGTTCTCGACGATGCCGAACGCGTCGAAGTTATCAAAGGACCGCAGTCGGCGCTTTATGGCCGGTCGACCTATGCCGGTGCGATCAATTATATTACGGTAAAACCGGGCAACGAACTCGCTGCCAAATTTTCGGCAACGGTTGCCGGCGGCGGCGAACGGATCTTGTCAGGCGCAGTCACGCTGCCGCTGGTCACCGATGTCGTGTCGGTGCGCGTGCGCGGACGACATTATGAATTCGGCGGGCAATATACCAACAGCCAGACCGGCAATAAGATCGGCAACGAACGCACCAACGCGATCGGCGGCGAATTGTTTTTTACGCCCTCATCTGCGTTCGACGCGCTATTGTCGCTCGACCATTCGGCCGATCGGGACGGATTTTTCGCGGCAACGATTCGGACGATTCCGATTCAGGCCGGCGGCGTGGTGACGAACCAGAACGGGTCGACCAATGTGCCCAATCTGTCGCAGTGCAATGGCCGCACGATCAACATCGTCGGCAACAATACGACCGTCGGCAGCCCGTTGTTCGGCCTTCCCGATCCGTCGGTCCCGGCCACTCTTGCCACGCGCGTCAATGGCTGGCCGTGCGGCGCGTCGAACTTCACCGGCACAACGGTGCGGCGTAACGACGTCGATTTTCTGAACTATACCGACCCGACGTCGAAGATAAATTATGGCGACATCCGCGGACTCGATCGCAAGATCCTGCGCGCATCGGCAACGCTGAATTTCCGTTTCGGCGACGGTTTTACGCTGACTTCGCAAACCGCTTATACCAAGCAGCTATCGAATGTCGGTGCCGACCAATCGTATAGCGGCGTGCGTTTCACGCCGACATTTCTGGGTTCGGCATCATGGGCCAGTTACGACCGCGACCGGCTGAATTACTGGTCACAGGAAGTGCGCCTTGCGTCGCCACAAGACCGGGCGTTCACATGGCTGCTCGGCGGCTTTTATTACAAGGAAGAAGGCAAGGGCCTGACCTCACCGGTCATCGTTTTCAGTTCGACACTGGGTGCAACGCCAGCCCCG
>JANLWD010000042.1:0-5338 GCA_031364345.1 Sphingomonas sp. | reverse complement strand
ATCGAATTGCGCGTCGTGTCATTGCCGCCAACGATCAGGAGGATCAGGTTGCCCATGAACTCGCCGTCACTCATGTGGCTCATGGCGTCGGAATGCAGCATGATCGAAATCAGGTCGTTTGCCGGCGGCTGACCCTTTTTGCGTTCCCACAACTGATTGAACGAGGCACCCATTTCATAGGCACTCGCGAGTCGTTGCTGGCGCTTTTCGAAGGTATCGAACATTTCGACATCACCAAGCATGTCGGACCAGCGCGTCAGATTTGCGCGTTCTTCCCATGGATAATCGAACAGCTTGGCCAGCATACCCGTCGTCAATTCGATCGAGACACGGTCGACCCAGTCGAACGGCTGACCGATCGGCAAGCTGTCGAGGACTTCGCCAGTGCGCTTGGCCGTCTCGATACGCATGATTTCGATCATGCTCGGCGTGAAAGCCGGAGCGACGGTTCGCCGTTGCGCAGTATGATGCGGCGGGTCCATCGCAATGAACATCGGCGTGCGGACTTCGCCGTCTTCGAGCCGAGTCGGATCGCCCGCTACTGTGATGCCGCCCACTTCCCAGTGCGATGAAAACAGCTTGGGCAGCGCCTCGACATATTGAATCGGTTTATACGTCGTCAGCGACCAGTAAGCGCCGAATTTCGATTCTGGCGTATAATGGATCGGTGCTTCGGCGCGCATCCGGGCGAATGGTTCGCGCCATTGATAATCGCGCCACAATTCGGGGCGCGACACATCGAACGGATCGACGGCGGGTGATTCCACGGTTGCGGCGGGTGTTGCTGCCAGCGATGCCATCGGCTCTCTCCTGCTCGATCGGTTGTTATTTCGTTGCAGACTGCAACCTTCACGACGGCTTTGTCAACGTCGCTCGACGCTAGCCAGCGGCCCGGCTGCGGCGGAACAAGCCGCGCCATCCGCCACCCGATTTAAGGACGCCGATGCGGAACAAGCGGACCGAAATCCAGACCGTGATCACGACCCACAATGCCTGCCACCCAAGCGCGGCCACATGGGGCCAGATCGCGGGGTCGGTCGCGCCGCGCGCGGCCCTCGCGAACGGAGAACTGAACGGGAAAATGCGTGCGACCGACGCAATCGTGGAATCGGGATTGGCAGCAGCGGCCGCGGACATCCCGAACATCGACACCTGAAAAATCGTAATCGGCAGCGACAGCATCTGAATTTCACGCATTGTCGATGCCTGGGCACCGATGCCGAGAAACACCGCGCCAAGCAGCATGAATGCCATCGCGAGATACAAGCCGCACAGCGTGAAAAACATCGGCGCGCCGATTGCCGGTGCAAAACCGCTCAATGCGGCACCCGCAGGCAACAGGTTCACACCCAGCATCGCGAGGGTGCCCCAGAATGCGACGAACACAACCGACACGCCGAACATGCCGATCAGCTTGCCCATGAACACCGCTTCGAGCGGAACGGATGCTGCGAGGATTTCGATGACTTTGTTCGATTTCTCCTCCGCCAGCGTGCCGACCGCCTGACCTGCAAGCAAAAGCGTCAGGAAGAAAATACCGAAAACCGCGGCAAAGCCCGATGCCTGTTGCCCGCGCACGCTCGTCGGGGCAGCGGCAGTCTCGCTGATCGAGGCCGTAACGATGCGCTTGTCGAGCGCGAGGCTGGTGCGCGCTTCACGCACGACAGCGTCGGCCAGCGTGGCGAGATATTCGGCATGGCGTTTGCTCGGCGATTTATACTGCACCTCAGGCGACGCGATCGGGCCGCTGAGCACAGCCGTGACGTCGATGTCCTTGCGGCCGAAATAGGTTGCAGCCGTGCCGGGCGGCGCTTCGACGAGCAACTCGGGTGGTCCTTCGCCAATCCGGTAAAGCGCGCGCAAGCTGGCGTCAGCCGCTTTCAGCCGGATGGCGTCTTTGCCGTCGACAATTGCCACGATGCGCGCTTTTTCGGCCGAAGATGCGCCCATTTGTGCCGCGCCCGACCCGCCGACGACACCAAAACTGAGCATGAATGCGGGCGCCAGCAGGAACAGCAGGAATGTCGGCGTGGCGACAATCGCGAGAAAATCGCGGCGCGCGATCACGGCGATCTGTCGAAGCAGCCGGTTCATGCGCCGTCTCCCGACTTGGCCGCATTCACGATGCGCACGAAAGCATCGTGAAGGCCGGGGCGCTCCATCGTCAGGCCGGCAATACCGTGGCCGGCATTGATCAGGTTGAGCAGCAGGGGTTCGGGGCCACCCGCGGGGACCGTAAAGCGCCAGCCACTGCCATTGTGCGTCGCGTCGGCAGGCAGCATCGCACCAACGCTGTCCTCTCCCGAACACGGCACATAATGTGCGCGCATCGGCAGTGTCCCGCGCGCTTCGTCGACAGTCCCTTCGAACCGGCGCTTGCTGCCCGCAATGATTGCCAGCCGGTCACACAGCCGTTCGGCATGACCCATGACATGCGTCGAAAACAGGATCGTCGCGCCACGCTCGCGCTCGGCAAGGATCAGCGCTTCGAGATTTTCCTGATTGACGGGGTCGAGGCCCGAAAAGGGTTCGTCGAGAACAATGAGTTCGGGGCGGTGGACGATCGACCCCAGCAACTGGACGAGTTGCGCCATCCCCTTCGACATCTTGCGAATCTTGGTATCGACGACGGCACCGAGGCCCGCCGTTTCCATCAGGGTCGCCGCGCGCGCCCGCCCCTCGCCCCACGAAAGTCCGCGGAGCGCCCCCATGAACGCGATCGCCTCGCGCGCTTTCATGGCCGGATAGAGCCCGCGCTCTTCGGGAAGATAGCCGACGCGGTCGCTTGCTTCACGCGGATTGGCATGGCCAAGCAGCGTCCGCGTGCCCGAATCAGGGTCGATGATGCCGAGCAGCATGCGAAGCGTCGTCGTCTTGCCGGCGCCATTGGGGCCGAGGACGCCATAGATCATGCCCGTCGGGACCGTAAGGTCGACGCCATCGACCGCGCGCTTGGTTCCGAAAGTCTTGACGAGAGCATCGGCCGTAACGGCATATTCGGAACGCATAATGATCCTAAAATTCGTATTTCGACATCGGCGTGTCGAACCCGCTAGATGGCGTGTGTGAACCCTAAACGCCAGTCCCTGACAAAAGCCTTAAAAGCGGAAGCCACGCGCTTGGGTTTTGCCGCATGCGGGATCACGTGCGCAGATGCCGTCGATGGCGGCGCGGCGTTAAACGATTGGATTGCAGCCGGGCATCACGCCACCATGGACTGGATGGCAGCGCGCGCGGACGAGCGCGCAAGTCCGCAATCGCTGTGGCCCGAAGCGCGCACGGTCATTGTGCTGGGCATGAGCTATGCCCCGGCCGAGGACCCGCTGAGGCTTGCCGATGTCGGCAATGTCGGACGTATATCGGTCTATGCGCAGGGGACCGATTATCATGATGTCGTGAAGCGCAACCTGAAAGCGCTTGCGCGGTGGCTCGTCGATGCCGGGGGCGGCCAGTTGAAAGTGTTCGTCGATACGGCACCCGTCATGGAAAAACCGCTGGGACAAGCGGCGGGGCTGGGCTGGCAGGGCAAGCACAGCAATCTGGTCAGCCGCAATCACGGGTCGTGGCTATTCCTCGGGTCGATCATGACCACGCTCGACCTCGAACCCGATACGCCTCACGCCGACCGCTGCGGCAATTGCGATGCATGCCAGCGCGCCTGCCCGACCGATGCTTTCCCCGCGCCCTACCAGCTCGATGCGCGGCGCTGCATTTCATATCTGACGATCGAACATAAAGGGCCGATCGCGCATGAATTTCGCGCGGCCATGGGCAACCGTATTTATGGCTGCGACGATTGTCTTGCGGTTTGTCCGTGGAATAAATTTGCCGACAGCGCCGCTGCGAACAAGGCATTCGTTGCGCGCGCCGAACTGGCCGTGCCCGACCTTGCCGACCTGCTTGCACTCGATGACGCGGGATTTCGGCAGGTATTTTCAGGGTCGCCGATCAAACGCATCGGCCGCAACCGGATCGTCCGCAACGCGTGCATCGCGGCGGGAAACAGCGACGATCTGTTGCTTTCGCAGCCGCTGCGCGCACTAACCGGTGACGACGACCCCGTGGTGCGCGAAGCTGCCGACTGGGCCTTAACGCGCCTCCTTGCGCCGGACGAGTGCCGCGACGCATGAAGCGCGGTCGATGTCCTTGCCGTTGGGCTGGCGCGCATCGACATAAGTTACGACGGGTTCGGCACCACTGCGCGCTGGATAAAGATAGGCGTCGAGGATGCAAAAAGGGCCGGCATATTGCAGCCGCCGGGCGTCGGTTTCCTTCACGTCCTGATCAGGCGTGCCGAACAATGCCGCAAGCGCACGTGCGTTCTGCCCCAGCACGCGTTCGAGGCCAGTCGGGCGCATCGGCACGCTGACTGTCGGCACAGCGCTCGGCTTGGGCGGCGGCGTCGTGGCACAGCCGGACATCACCAGCATCAGCGCGATCATCGTATATCGGTTCATGCCATCCCCTTTCCCTTTGCAGATTGCGAAGTAAAGGACGGCGCACAACAAGCTCAAGCGCGAACGGATTTTCATGACCACCAAATATGATGTCACTGCCATCGGCAATGCGATTGTCGACGTTATCGCCAGCGCGAGCGAGGAATTCATCGTCAGTGAAAACCTGTCGCGCGGATCGATGCAGCTGATCGATGATGCCCGTGCCGCCGAACTTTACGAGCGCATGGGACCGGGCAAGGAAATCTCGGGCGGGTCAGCGGCAAATACGATCGCCGGAATGGCCGCTTTGGGCCGCAAATGCGGTTTTGTCGGGCAAGTGGCAAGCGATCAGCTTGGCGACGTGTTCACGCACGACATCCGCGCGATCGGTGTTCGTTTCGACACGCCCGCGCGCGGGACCGAGCCGGCGACGGCACGCTGCCTCATCCTCGTCACGCCCGATGGCCAGCGGACGATGAACACGTTTCTGGGAGCATCGCAATTCCTTCCCGCGGCGGCAATCGATGCGAACCTGATCGCCGACAGCGCGATCCTCTATCTCGAAGGGTATTTGTGGGACCCGCAAGAACCGCGCGCCGCCATGCGCGCCGCGATCGACATTGCCCGTGCGGCAAGGCGCAAAGTTGCCTTTACGCTGTCCGACGCGTTCTGCATTTCGCGGCACGGCCACGATTTCCGCAAGCTGATCGACGACGGCCTGATCGACATTCTCTTTTCGAACGACAGCGAAGTCCACGCGCTGATGGGTACCGATGACGTCGCTTCCGCCGTCACTGCGCTTTCCGCCAAAGTGCCGACGCTGGTCGTAACGCACGGAGCGAACGGCGCCGAAGCGCATTCGGGTGGAGAGCACGCCCGCGTCGCCGCCGAACCCGTTGCGA
>JANLWD010000256.1:0-1999 GCA_031364345.1 Sphingomonas sp. | reverse complement strand
GCCGACCTCAAGCCATGTTACAATGCTTTCATCGACACGCGGACACCGGGTTCGGAAGCCAAGGAAAATTTTACGATCATCGGGCCGGGTGTGTCCGAAAACCCAGCGCAGCATGTGCATATCGCCGAACCACATGGTTTCAACATTGGGGGCGCGCGCCAGCCACCGGCCTGTGTCAATTCACAGCACAGCCATGACACTGCCGAAGTTTTCGTCGTTCACAGCGGCACATGGCGGTTCGATCTCGGCGAGCATGGCACCGATGCACAGGTTGCGATCGGCCCCGGCGACGTCATATCATTGCCGACGGGAATGTTCCGCGGCTTTACCAATATCGGACAGGACAGCGGGTTCCTTTTCGCAGTGCTTGGCGGCGACGATCCGGGCAGCGTGCTGTGGGCGCCGCAGGTATTCGACATGGCAGCGGATTACGGACTCGTGCTGCTCGAAAACGGTCAGCTCATCGATACCGCGGCAGGGCAGGCGTTGCCCGATGGCGCGCGCCCCATGCCACGGACATCGGCAGAGCAGGTTGCGGCACTCCGCATACCGACCGCAACCGACGCCGAAGCACTCGTGTGGCGGGCGCGCCATGCAAGCGGCGCTGACCGGATCATCGCCTCCGATGGCACGCTTGATTGGGACCATCCTTTCACGCTCGACCGCGTTGTCGCAACGCTGGATGACACGGATGTCGCAACGCCGATGGCTGCTGAGGTCCTGTTCGTGCAATCGGGTTCGCTGTTGGTTTCATCGGCGTCAGGTGCGCTGTCGCTGGCGCCGGGCGATACAATGACGATGCCGATCGGACATGAACGGCAATTGTCAGGCGATGCCATTTATTATCGGGTTTCGGGACGTTGTTAGACCGGCGCTAATTATGCGTCACGTTGTCTGATCGACTGTGCAAGCGTCGCAGCGCCCTGAAGGATGAAATCTTGCTCGGATTGCAGAATGAAAAGGCTTGCACCTTTTTCACGCCACATCGCAACATCACCGATACGGCCCAGAAACATGCCGACAGTGCGGCCCGCGTTGCGGCCAGCGGCGCAAATCCGATCGACTGCGGCAACGACGATGGCATCATCGGGCGTGTCGGCGGCGCAGCTGATGGTAAGGTCCGCGCGACCGATAAACAGCGCGTCGATCCCTTCGACCGCAGCGATCGCGTCGATCGCCTCGACGGCTTCGACATCTTCAATCTGGGCAATCACGATCACGTCTTTTGCTGCTGCACGGTGCCCGGCCATGCCCATCGTCGCGTAACGCGCCGCGCGTGTGCTTCCGGCAAAGCCGCGCCCGCCTGGAACGTAATGACATGCGCGGACGATGGCGCGCGCTTCGTCGGCGGACCGGACATGCGGGACGACAACGCCGGCTGCGCCGCAGTCTAGCGCCTGCAGGATATCTTCGTGGCCCGAAGATGCTGGCCGAACGAGCACTGGCATATCACCAGCGGCCAGGAGGCACAGGTCGAGGCTGGCCCGGTCGAACGGCGCATGTTCGGCATCAAGCACGATCATGTCGAGCGGGGACAGCGCAAGCACTTCCACGACATGTGGATGCGGTGTCTTTACCCATGTCCCGGCAAGTAAATCACCGGCGCGCAAGCGATCGCCGAAGCTTACCACAGTTTTGCGCTGGCCAACGCCGCCCCTTCGGCGAGTGATCCGAGCTTGGCATAAACGATATCGGCGTCAACGGCACCAAAACCGGCGAAAGTCGAAAATCCGCAGTCGGTACCGCCGATGACGCGTTCACGGCCGATAATGCCCGCAAAGCGTTCGATACGTTCGGCAACGACCCGTGGATGTTCGACAAAATTGGTCGTCGAATCGATAACGCCCGGAATCAGGATTTTATCATCAGGGATGATGTCGATCATTTCGGCAAAATAATTCCAGTCATGCTGATGCCGCGGGTTCGACGTTTCGAACAGCAACCCCGCCGGTTTTGCGTTCATCAGCGTTGGCAGGATGACACCCATTTCGACATCGTG
>JANLWD010000230.1:0-2238 GCA_031364345.1 Sphingomonas sp. | reverse complement strand
CCGATCAGCGTCTGGCCGAGGAAATACCGGCCCGGTGTCTCATATCCCGAAACATAGTCGATGTGATCGTGCAGATTGCCACCCACCGCAGGCCGCTCGACATGCACGTCGACGCCATTGGCTTTCAGGTGATCGCCTGGCCCGATACCCGATAGCATCAGCGTCTGCGCAGTACCGAATACGCCGCCGGCAAGGATGATCGCTCGTTTTGCGCGAACCTGCCCCGTGCCCGCTTTCGTGCGGATATGGACAGTCGTTGCGCGGCCTTCTTCGAACCCGATGCGTTCGCACAGCGTGCCGGTCATCACATGCAGTCGCCCGGCGGCCTTTGCGGGTTCGACATAAGCGCGCGCCGCCGACCAGCGTTCACCGCCTTTTTGCGTGACCTGATACATGCCGACGCCTTCGAATTTTGCGCCGTTGAAATCGTCGGTGCGCGGCAATTGCAGCGATGCCGCCGATTCGATGAATTCCTGGCTGCCCGGATGCGAATAGCGCTGGTCCATCACGTTGAGCGGCCCGCCCGAGCCGTGCCAGTCATTGGCTCCGCGCTCGTTGTTTTCGGCGCGCCTGAAAAAGGGCAGCACCGCGTCATAGTGCCATCCGCTCGCACCCATCGCGGCCCAGTTGTCATAATCCCATTTGCAACCGCGGATATAGACCATCGCATTGATCGCGCTCGATCCGCCAAGCCCGCGTCCGCGCGGCTGATATCCCGTGCGTCCGTTGAGCCCTTTTTGTGGGACGGTTTCGTATCGGTAATTCGATTTGTCGGGAATGAAAGGCATCATTCCGGGTGCCTTGACCGGAAAGATATTATTGTCGCCGCCGGTTTCGATCAGGCAGACACTGTATTTTCCGCCTTCGCTCAACCGCCCTGCAGCGGCACTTCCGCCCGATCCGCCGCCGACAACGACGATGTCAAAGGATTCATTTTGATTCGGCACTCAACCTGCTCCTGAAAGCGCCGCCGGATCATGTCCGGCGTGTCGCGCGACCCGCCTGTTCCCACTGTCATGGTGCCATCGGATAAAGCAGATTGTAACGAAACGACGCAGTCCACAAGTCCCGGGTCATCGGTGACTTGTGCTGCTGCGATCGGAGCAGCCGGAGCGCAGCCAGCGTCGCCGGAATTCAGCGATTTGCCGCCACAAGGTCGATCAATTCATCGATCGGAGACAAGTCGTAACTGGCGGCCGCCGCCTTTTGTTGCAGCACTGCCTTGTCGTCGCCCGAATGCGCCCGCGCGAGTGCCCATAGCAGCGTCGATCGCGTGCCTGAGCGACAGTAAGCAAGCACCGGACCATCGGCATGGTCGATCGCGATTGCCATCGCCGCAATCTGCGGTTGCGAAAATCCGGCATGTGTGACGGGAATCGCGACATAGCTCAATTGCGCCGCGATCGCGGCTGCTTCGATTGCTGCGCCTTGCGGCTCGGACGGTTCTTCACCATCAGGACGATTGTTGATTATCGTAGTGATGCCGAGCGTTTTGGCAAGCGCGACATGGTCAGCCGAAATCTGGGGCGACGCATAAAACTGATCGTCGATTTTGCGAAACATGAAGCACTCTCCCCGAAGGACCGGATTGCCGACCTTCGGGGACGGGTGAAGCTTATTGCTTAGGCAAACGCAAGCGTCCGGCGACGGCGCAATGCCGCACCGACAATGCCGAACCCGGCAATGATCATCGCCCAGGTGCTGGCTTCGGGAACTGCGCCACCGATCGTGATGATGCCAGGCCCGGTGATTTCGAGTGAATAACGGCCCTTGTCAGTATTTCCGAAACCGGTCGCGATCGCAAAATAGGACGTGCCTGCGGTCAGGACGCTGGTGAATCCCGACTGCGTGAAATTTCCGGGCGCCAGATCGTCATTATAGACAATGGCATTGGTCAGTGCCGACAACGGATTGAACGACGTGGCGTGCAGCCCGAGAAATGTGTCGAACACCGTCAATTGCGTCATCAGAAATGTGTAGGTTCCCGTCGTCGACACTGTGAACGCCTTCACATCATAACCAACAGCCGTTCCGACTGCCGACAGGCCTGTTGGCGGTGTTCCGGCAAGCGGACGATTATATACTGGTCCGGCAGCCGTAGTGCCGATTACTGTCACAGCAGCAGCGGGGGAAGCGAGTACGGCGCTGAACGCCAGAGCAGCAAACATGAGTTTTTTCATAGCAATTTCCCTGTTGTTCGGTCGTCTGGCAAAAGCATCAGAGCCATCGGGGGAGCCG
>JANLWD010000147.1:0-4762 GCA_031364345.1 Sphingomonas sp. | reverse complement strand
CGAACGCTATTTCGCGCTGACCAAGGTCGTCAAAGTCAATTTCGACGATCCCGAAGCCGTGCGCCACCGCGTCAATTTCGACAATCTGACGCCGCTGTACCCGGATGAAAAGCTCAGCCTCGACACGCTCGACCCGACGGTCAAGGACAAGTCGGCGCGCGTCATCGATATCATTTCGCCACAGGGCAAGGGCCAGCGCACGCTGATCGTCGCGCCCCCACGCGTCGGCAAGACCGTCATGCTGCAGAACATGGCCAAAGCGATTACCGACAATCATCCCGAAGTGTTCCTGATCGTCCTTCTCGTCGACGAACGGCCCGAGGAAGTCACCGACATGCAGCGTAGTGTAAAAGGTGAAGTCGTCTCCTCGACGTTCGACGAACCCGCGACACGCCACGTCCAGGTGGCCGAAATGGTGATCGAAAAGGCAAAGCGCCTCGTCGAGCACAAGAAGGACGTCGTCATCCTGCTCGATTCGATCACGCGCCTTGGCCGCGCTTACAACACAGTCGTGCCGTCGTCGGGCAAAGTGCTGACCGGCGGCGTCGATGCCAACGCTCTGCAACGGCCGAAGCGCTTCTTCGGTGCGGCACGCAACATCGAGGAAGGCGGATCGCTGTCGATCATTGCCACCGCGCTGATCGACACGGGCAGCCGCATGGACGAAGTGATTTTCGAAGAGTTCAAGGGCACGGGTAACAGCGAAATCGTGCTCGACCGCAAGGTGGCAGACAAGCGCGTTTTCCCGGCGTTGGATGTGGGCAAATCGGGGACGCGCAAGGAAGAATTGCTTGTCGAAAAGACCAAGCTGTCGAAAATGTGGGTGCTCCGTCGCATCCTGATGCAGATGGGAACGATCGATGCGATGGAATTCCTGCTCGACAAAATGAAGGATTCGAAGACCAACGAAGACTTCTTCGACAGCATGAACTCATAAGGGTGCGACCGTGATCGATCTTCTCATTCTTGCCACCGAAACCGGCACGTCGATTGCGCCTTCGCTCGGCAGCCCCGCAGCGATCTGGGCTGCGATCGTCAAGGATTTCAGTAACATAACAGAACCTGCGCAATTTTCCGCATTCGTTCAGGTGCTGCTGATTGATCTTGTGCTGGCCGGGGACAATGCGATCGTTGTCGGCGCACTCGCAGCGGGATTGCCCCCAGCACAGCGCAAGAAAGTCATTCTGATCGGTGTCATTGCGGCGCTGGTCCTCCGGATCATCTTTGCGCTCATGGTGACATGGCTGCTCGGCATTGTCGGATTGGTACTGGCGGGCGGCGTCCTCCTGCTGTGGGTCGCATGGCGAATGTGGCGCGATATTCAGGGGCATGGTGCAGGCGAATCGGGCGGATCACCCGAAGTCGACGGTGACGAACATTCGGGGCTCAAGCCTGCCAAGAGCTTTGCCGCTGCTGCGTGGGGCGTTGCGGTCGCCGATGTTTCGATGAGCCTCGACAATGTTCTGGCGGTTGCGGGCGCGGCGCGTGAACATCCTGGTATCCTGATCGTCGGCCTGATTTTCGCGGTCGCGCTGATGGGCATCGCTGCCAACATCATTGCGCAATATATCGAACGCTATCGCTGGATTGCGTGGGTCGGGCTTGCCGTCATCGTTTATGTTGCTGGCAAGATGATTTACGAGGGCTGGGGCGAAGTCGCACCTTTTGCTCTGCGGATGGTGGGCGGCTGAGGGAATATCGCGATGAAAGTGAACGTCCAAGTCGATTGCACGCCCGAAGAAGCGCGTCGCCTGATGGGCTTGCCCGACATGGCCCCAATTCATGATGCGATGATGGCCCAGCT
Source organism: Sphingomonas sp. (assembly GCA_031364345.1). GTDB lineage: Bacteria > Pseudomonadota > Alphaproteobacteria > Sphingomonadales > Sphingomonadaceae > Sphingomonas_O. Next base: position 2,958 of record JANLWD010000147.1, on the reverse strand, counting down.
TCAGGACACGATGAAAAACGGTGTGTCGCCCGACATGATGATGTCGATGCTGAAAAGCTGGTCGCCGATGGGCGATACCGGCATGAAGCTGTGGCAGGGGCTGCTCGATCAAGTGACGAGCATCGCCAAAAAGTGACCGATACGATTTTCGCAGTGTCGAGCGGTTCGCCGCCCGCTGCGATTTCCGTATTACGGATCAGCGGCCCTGATGCCGATCATGCACTGACGGTGCTGACCGCACAACCGCTGCCCGCGCCACGCTACGCAGCGTTGCGGACATTGCGCGCAGGCGAGCAACAGCTCGATACCGCGATTGTGATCCGGTTTCCCGGACCAAAGACGGCCACGGGCGAAAACATGGTTGAACTGCACCTGCACGGCGGCCGTGCGACGATTGCTGTGGTTAGTGGAGCGCTCGAGCGAATACCCGGTTTCCGACCCGCGGCGCCCGGCGAGTTTACGCGCCGCGCTTTTGCCAATGGTCGGCTCGACTTGTCGGAAGCTGAAGGACTTTCCGACCTGCTTGCGGCGCAAACCGAACATCAGCGGCGTTCGGCATTGGTCATGGCCACCGGCGGCCTGTCGCGTTTCGTCGACAGGATCCGGCATGATCTGCTTGCGGCGTCGGCAAATGTCGAAGCCGCAATCGATTTTGCCGATGAAGACGATGTTGTGCCGTGGCTCGATCGACCGGCAGTGTTGCGGTCGATCGCATCGCAGGTCGAAGTTATTCTTGCCAACCCGCCTGCCGAGCGTTTGCGTGATGGCATACGCATCGCGATCGCGGGCCCACCCAATGCCGGCAAGTCGACGCTGATCAATTATCTGGGCGCACGCGACGCCGCGATCGTTTCGCCTGTCGCGGGCACAACGCGTGACGTTATCGAAGTGCCAGTGACATTGCGCGGGGTGCCGGTTATTTTCATCGACACTGCCGGGTTGCGCGACGGAACGGCCGACGAGATCGAGGCCATCGGCATCGCGCGCGCGCAGGATATTATTGCATCGAGCGATCTCATTCTTTGGCTCGGCAAGCCTGAACAGGCCCCTGAGCGGCCGGGGGTCATTGCCATTCGCGCAAAAGCCGACTTGTCGGATTGCCCGGGTGATCATCGGCTCGCCGTGTCGGCAATGACGGGTGATGGTATGGCGGCGCTGACCGATATGATCGTCACTGCGGCATCGGCATTGTTACCGCCGCCCGACGCGCTCGCGCTCAATCGCCGTCAACGCGACTGCCTGACCGAGCTTTCGGCTCATGTTAACGCGGCTGCATTGGCGAGCGATTTGCTGGTCAGCGCCGAATATCTTCGTCTGGCTCGTCTGACTCTCGATCGCCTGACAGGCCGGGCGGGCGTGGAGGACATGCTCGACGCTTTATTCGGGACATTCTGCATCGGGAAATAGTCTGTTTCACGTGGAACATTTGCGCTATCGCTGCGCCTATGACGTATGACGTGATCATTGTCGGCGGTGGCCATGCCGGGTGCGAAGCAGCAGCAGCGGCGGCGCGGCGCGGCGCGCATGTCGCACTGGTGACGATGTCGCGCGCGACCGTCGGCGCGATGTCGTGCAACCCGGCGATCGGCGGCGTCGGCAAGGGCCAGCTCGTTCGCGAAGTCGACGCACTGGACGGGATCATCGCGCGGGCAGGCGATGCTGCGGCTATTCACTACCGGATGCTTAATCGTTCGAAGGGAAAAGCGGTACAGGGTCCCCGCATCCAGGCCGATCGCACTGCCTACCGGAATGCCGTTCAGGCCATGCTTTTTACGCAAACACGGCTCGATATTGTCGAGAGTCAGGTCGAGTCGCTGATCATCAGCGCCGGGCGGGTCGCCGGTGTCGTGCTGCGCGACGGTGCTCGGATCGAAGCACCCGGCGTTGTCATCGCAACGGGCACATTTCTCAACGCGCGGATGTTTTGTGGTGACACGGTTACCGATGGTGGCCGCGCGGGCGAGGCAGCGGCGACGCACCTTGGCGCTCAGATGCGTGCGCTCGACCTGCCCGTGGCGCGGCTGAAAACCGGAACGCCACCGCGCCTCGATGGCCGGACAATCGACTGGAGCCGTCTTGCCAGGCAACCGTCCGATGATGAAGGCTGGACTTTGTCGCCATGTGGCGCTCGCACGTTGCCCCAGCTATTCTGTGCGATCACGCGGACAAATCGGGCGACGCATGATGTGATTCGTGGCGCACTGCATAAATCGCCGATGTTTACCGGCGCGATTGCCGCGAGCGGACCACGATATTGTCCATCGATCGAAGACAAGGTCGTGCGCTTTGGCGATCGCGACGGGCATCAGATTTTTCTCGAGCCTGAAGGGTGTGATGATGCATTGATTTATCCCAATGGCATATCGACGTCGCTCCCGGTCGACGCTCAGCTGGCAATGCTGCGCACGATTGACGGGCTGGAAAATGTCACGATCGCGCAAGCGGGTTATGCCGTTGAATATGATTATCTCGACCCGCGCGCGCTTGACCACGGGCTCGAATCACGGGCGTTACCGGGCTTGTTTCTTGCGGGACAGGTCAATGGCACCACTGGCTATGAAGAAGCCGCTGCACAGGGTGTTATAGCCGGCGCGAATGCTGCTGCGCGCGCACTCGACATCGCGGCGATCCGTCTCGATCGCGATACCAGCTATATCGGTGTGATGATCGATGACCTCGTCCTGCAGGGAGTGACCGAGCCCTATCGAATGCTGACATCGCGCGCAGAGCATCGCTTGCATCTGCGCGCCGATAATGCCGAAACCCGGTTGACGGGGGCCGGCATCGCACACGGCCTGATTGGCTCCGACCGCGCCACGCGTTGGGAGGCTCGCGAACGATCACGAACCGTCGCCGAGGCCGTGATGCACTTTGGAAGTGAACGATCGATCGCGGCGCGAATCCGCCAGGAAAGCCTATCATCAGCATCGATCCGCTCGCTTGACCCCGCGCTGGCTT
>JANLWD010000093.1:0-3219 GCA_031364345.1 Sphingomonas sp. | reverse complement strand
GGAGGCTGCTTTCGCCAAAATTTCGGACGCTCCGGGGTTTCTTACCGCTCCGCACAAGTCGCTTTTCGTTCATTGGCAGGCGCGCAAGACTGAGCACCGGGGTCTAGACTCAGGTCGTCAAAGCACGAGTCGCAGCCCGGCGGCGAGCCCCGCCATCCGCTCGGGCAACTGAGCTCGTATGTCGCACTTTCGCTCGGCAGTTGCGCCGCTCCACTCGCCGATCTCGGCGAGGGTGCGACCACAGCCAGTGCAAATCGATGTGTGGGCATCGAGCTTGCAGACATTGACGCACGGAGAATGAGGCGTTTCAGTCATCATCACATAGAAATACCACGATTTTTCCGGGAATGCTTTTGTTTTGGATGTGCCGGACAGATTAACGCGAACGACAGCGGAACGGTCGACGGAATTCATGGTCAATTCGCCGTGCCACGGACGCAAACGCGTCATAGACACGATTAGGTCGTAGCTGTAGCGATACTGATACAAACTCGCTTAGACCAAGATCAAAATCAAGATCGACGGCGCGGGGTCGCTCATAATTGATACGAGGCATGACGTGAAGCAAAGTCCATTAAAGCGCGCCGCCTGGGCCATGTTGATGGCTCACGTCTTCCTCTCGCTGTTTGGCCTCGTCGGTATCGCCATCATGGCTCCGCACCCTGAGATATGGAGTGATTGGAGTTTGCTTGCGGCGCTGTTCCCGCTGGCTGTCGCGCAAGGCGGCAACTTCCAGATTATCCTCGGCGCTGCCGCTGTCCTCGCATTCGGTACGGTGCTGGCCGGACGGCGAGCGATGTTCATCTTTTTCACGGTTTCTGTGACGTTGTCGCTCCTCTTCGAGTTTACCGGCACCTCGTTCGGCTGGCCGTTCGGCAATTATGAATACACGGAGATGTTTGGTTTCAAGATCCTCGATAAGGTCCCTCCCGTCATTCCACTGTCGTGGTTTTCGATGGGCTTCACCTCGTTCGCCGTTGCCACCGCACTCATTCGGACATGGCTGGGCTCCGCCCGACTTTGGCCGTCGATCCTGCTGGGGTCGGCCATGCTTGTAGCATGGGATCTGGTACTTGACCCCGCCATGTCGCATCCGACCTTGCTGCTGCAATATTGGGTTTGGGAGGATGTTGGCCCTTATCTGGGGATACCTATCGTAAATTTCTTCGGCTGGATGGCGACCGGTGTCATCTTCATGGCAGTGTCCAGTTACCTTGATCGTCGGTTGCGGCCGATCGAGGGTGAACAGGAGAACTTCTTCCTGATCATGTACGTGTGCAATTTGCTGTTTGCGGCCGGAATCTGCCTGGGCAATCAGATCTGGCTGCCTGCCCTGCTCGGCTTGGGGCTGGCGTCGGTCGTTACGCTGGCGTGGTTGTGGCCTGCCTTCCGGCCCGCGATGCTCAGTCATGACGTTTGAAAGTGCTCCCTACCTTCGTTAATGTTTCCGGCGTTGCGATGCGGATAGGTGCCAGGTTGGCCATCAACGCATCGGAAGTCACCGCAACTCGTATACAGCAGGTGCCGAAGTCCGGCCCCGTTATCCTCGCTGTCCGGCATTATCACCACCTTCTGGATGGGCTGGGGCTGTTGGCGTACAGCCCCCGCCCGCTGCACATCATGATCGGACTGGATTGGGTAAGCACACGCTCGGCGCGCTGGCTGATGGAAACCCTGGCGCGCGGATGTGCCTGGCCTGTGACGCTGCGCACCGACGAAGACCGGCAAGGCGATGGCGAGCCCGGCTTTCAAGCTGCGTCAGCATTCCTGCCTGATGAAATCCGAACATACCAACAACGGGCCTTTCGCCAATGCGTAGAGTTGCTCGGCCGGGAGCGCGTCGTGGTATTTTTTCCAGAAGGTTACCCGGTCATCGATCCGCACACCTTCCGCAAACCGCGGCAGGAGACGTTAGCACCGTTCAAATCCGGCTTCGCGCGGGCGGCAGTCGCCGCTGCCCGGCGGCATGGTCGATCGGTCAGCGTACTGCCGGTGGGCATCCGCACCGACGCAGCCAAACCGCGCGCGTTGGCTTTTGACTTTGGGGAGGCAAAGCAGGTGACTGCCACGTCCGACGTCGAATGCATTGTAGCAGACGTGCGCGCCGACGTCTGCCGGCTCAGTCAGTAGCCGTCGTGCCGGAAGGACAGTCCATGAGCATATACTTATTGTTGCCTGTCGTGATCGCTCAGGGCGCGATGGCCATCTTGGTATTTCGAGAATTTCTCCGGGTGACCAACATGCGCCGCATCCCGGTCAACAATGCACCAGCGCCATTTTCTGTTTCAGTCATCGTGCCAGTGCTCAACGAGGAGCGGCGCCTCCCTGCCATGTTGCAGGCGCTGATCGCCGAAGCGAGCACAGTTCCGGAAATGATCGAGATCCTCATTGTTGATGGCGGTTCCACTGATGACACCCGCGGAGTTGTAATGGCGGCCGCGGCGCTTGATCCTCGGGTGCGGTTCATTGACGCTTCCCCGGTACCGATCACGGCGGTTGGAAAGGCGTGGGGCTTGCAGCAGGGTGCTGCCGTGGCTCGCGGCGACTGGTTGCTTACGCTCGATGCGGATACGATCGTGTCGCCAGGATTGACGCGCGCTCTTGCGGCCTTCGCACACAGCGAAAAGATCGATGCGCTGTCGGTTGCCACCCGGCAACTATGTTCGGGGTGGTTGCAATCAATGCTTCACCCCGCGTTCTTGACGACACTCGTCTATCGCTTTGGTCCGCCGGGTTATGCCACGCGCGATGCCCGGCGGGTAATGGCCAATGGCCAATGTTTTTTTGCAGCCAAAGCGGCGCTTGCTGATACCAAGGCAATCGGATCGGCACTCTCGTCGCTATGCGAAGACATTACGATGGCCCGGACGCTGGCCAAAGCTGGCTATAGCGTGGGGTTTTACGAAACAGATGTGGCGGTCGTTGTGCAGATGTATGGCTCCGCGCGAGAGGTTTGGGCCAACTGGCCGCGTTCACTCGTCATGCGCGATCGCCACGCCGGCTTAGCCGCGGCGTGGCCTTTGGCCCAAGTGGCCCTGTTGCAGGCAGCGCCTTTGCCCTTGCTGGTCTTTGCATCGATCGGCGGGTTGCCGCTGTGGTTCGTTTGGGTGCAGGGAACATTGTTCATTTGCCGGTTAGGGGTGCTGATCGGCATCAACGGCTCTTACGCAGGCCGTGCCTCGAGTTTCTGGCTTTCACCATTGCTCGATGTGCCGGTCG
>JANLWD010000085.1:0-10410 GCA_031364345.1 Sphingomonas sp. | reverse complement strand
CAGCAAGGGCGAGCTCTGCATCGGTCTGGCCAAGTCCCGACATGTTGATCTGCAGCCCGTTCGTGGCGACGAACGTCACGTCTGGGAAACGGAGCGCGAGCTCTCCGACCTGGAGCCCCTCGGAGAGCCAGGGGTAGCCGGCGGCCACGACGACTGGAGCGTGGTGCGAGCGGGATCGAAACACCCGAGCTTGCCGACACGTTGTCGGGCCTCGGATGCAGCACAGGTCAGGGATTTCTTTATGCCGCGCCGATGACGGCCGACGAAGCTTTCAACTTTGCGGTGGCCTCGCTGGGCTGATCGAAGCGAGCAGTCGATCGAAAGCAGCCCCTTGCGGAAAGCCCGCGTCGATCCAGGCATTTTCGATCTGCGATAAGGTAATCGCAACGATCGGCCCCGATTCGAGCCCGCGCTTGATCAGCGTGCCGCCGCTGATCGGGAAAACCGGCTGCTGCCAGTGATCGATCTCGGCCGTTTCGGCACCGGCAAGCAGCAAGCGATCGCGCGCGCTGTCGATGCCAAGCCGATAGGCAAGCGCTTGCGTCGTCCCATGCGGTTGCATCCAGCCCGCCGCTGTCGTCAGCCGCTTCGTCTGCACTTTGGAAAGCTTCAGCCGCTTGGCGATCGTCGCAGCCGATACCGGATCGGGGCCGATCAGGGCGGCCAGCCGGCGGATGGAATTGCCGTGGTTGCCTTCGCGCGCAACGAGCGCCGCTAGCGTATTGGCGCTCGTTATTTCGGGGAGCACGGGCATCAGGATGTCGCGAGCGATCATCAACCGCATCGCCGGTACCGGATCGTGCGCGGCAAGCAATTTCAGCAGTTCGCTGGCAATGCGTTCGCGCGACAGCGCCATCAGGTCGTTGGCGCGCGCCGCACAAGCTTCATAGGCGTCGGAGTCGGGGACCCCGGTTCCGAAACGGGCAAAGAAGCGGAAATAACGAAGAATGCGCAGATGATCCTCGGCAATGCGCTGCAACGGATCGCCGATGAACCGCACGATGCCAGCGGCCAGATCGTCGCGCCCGCCGAAATAATCGAACACGGCGCCGGTTTCCGGATCGGCCGACATCGCATTGATCGTGAAATCGCGCCGCGCCGCGTCTTCGCGCCAGTCGTCGGTAAATGCGATTTTGGCGTGACGGCCGTCGGTTGCAACGTCGCGGCGCAGCGTCGTAATTTCGACAGTGCCCGAAGACAGCACTGCCGTCACCGTGCCATGCGCAAGGCCCGTCGGCACGGCTTTTATCTTGGCATCGGCAAGGCGCGCGATCACGTCCGTGGGCGTCAGCCGCGTTGCCATGTCGACATCGCTGACGGCCGCGCCGCGCAACATGTCGCGGACGACGCCACCGATCAGCCGCGTCGTGGTGCCGCCGCCGAGCGTGGCAACGAGCGCATCGAGATATGGCAATCTCACCATCTCAGAATCTCACCATTTGAGACGGACCGACAGATTGACGAGCATCGCAGCCGTCGCGCCCCAGATCCGCCGATCGCCCCACATGATTTCGAAATAGCGTCGCTCGATATCGCTCACGATCACGCGACGTTCGACGCGATTGGCCGGATCGAGAACGAAAGCCAGCGGCACTTCGAAAACCGCAGCGACTTCGCGGTGGTGCGCGACAAGCGGCAAGTCGGGCGCAATGACGGCAACGACGGGCGTAATGTCGAATCCGGTCACCGTGCGATAGGGAGCGAGCGTGTCGACGACGGCGACATGTGCACGCGCCAGTGCGACTTCCTCCTCTGCTTCGCGCAATGCGGCATCGACTGCGTCGGCATCTTGCGGGTCGATGCGACCGCCGGGAAATGCAACCTGGCCGGCATGGTGACGCATCGTGTCGGGTCGCTGCGTCAGGATCAGACCGGGGTCGCTGCGATCGGTAATCGCGATCAGGACAGCAGCGGACGTTCCCACGCTGACAGGCGGTTCGCGCATATCGCTGGGGAAGGGAACCGGGTCATGCGCTGTTTCGCCAAGAGCCTGTCGCAACCGGTCGACCAGCGTCATTCGGTCGCCACCGGAAAGAAAACGCCGTCACTCCACAATCCCGGCGGATCATGACCCTCGTCGATCGCCAGCCCGGCGAGTTCGTAATAAACCGGGCGGGCAAGGCGTGCTTCCATGCCGCCACGGACATGAAGATAGGGAGCGTCGGCAAACCGCAGGCGATGGCCGGAGCCAGCAACGACCAAGTCGGCGGTGTTCAGCCGAAACGTCATCTTACGCGCGGGACCGCTGCCTTCGTGCCGGACTTCGACGGCGATGAACGGCACGTCCTCGATCATGATGTCGAGCTTTTCTGCGGGCGTGACAAGGACATAGCTGTCGTCGGGTTCGCGGCGCAGGATCGATGCAAACAGCCGCACCATGGTTTCGCGCCCGATGAGAGAGCCCTGATGATACCAGCTGCCGTCGCGCGCAATCCGCATCTCGCTGTCGCCGCAATGCGCCGGGTGCCATTGATCGACCGGGGGCAGGCGCTGTTCGGCAAGCGCTTTGGCAACCTCGGCAAGGCTCATGGTCGACAGGTCGGGGGCAGGCGGCATCGGCACGCGACTGCCTTATGCTTTTGGCTCCGCCAGCGCAAAGGCTCGCGGCCCCAGCATGCCGCGTGTCGGCAGGTCACCGGCATGGCGCGCCAGCAACCGGTGCCGCTCGACCGGGCCGGGCACGTCCCAGCTGCCCGTCGCGTCGGCCGTGAAACCAAAGAAACGGCCATAATATTCGGGGTCGCCGATCATCGCCATTGCCGTGTCGCCCGCAGCATCGATCAGTGCCGTCATCAGCAGCCGCCCGATTCCCTCGCGCTGTACTGCCGGATCGACCGCGACGGGCCCGACCAGCACGAGCGGCGCGCCGCCGACTTCGACGGGCCAGCTTTGCAGCGTGCCCACCAGTGCCGCGCCGTTGAATGCGGCAAAACTCAGTGCAGGGACAGCGATCATGCCGGCGCGAATGCGGTACGCTGTGCGGCCGTGCCGGTCCGCGCCGAAGGCAGCATCGAGCAGGACTTCGACGGCATCGGGATCGGCGTGTGACAGTGGCGATATGGTAACAGTCATGGGGGCCGCGCAAATAACGGCATTTTCAGCGATTGGAAGCCCGCTTGTTTTGCTCTAGGCGCGCGGCGATGACCGATTTTCTCCAGCTTGAAGTCCACGATCTCGAAGTACCGGTGCTCACCGGCATTTATTCCGAAGAAACGCACCTTCCCCAACCGTTGCGCATTTCGATTACGGTCGACCTCGACGTGCAAGCGCATTTCGACCCCGGCACGCCGCTGGGCGCATCGAAAAATTACATGGACTTGAAACAGGCAGCGACGCGACTGCCCGCTGGCGTGCATTTCGTCCTTATCGAAGCGGTTGCCGACCATATCATTGCCGTGCTGATGACCGGCGATCCCCGTGTTGCGCGGGTCGAAGTGCGGATCGTCAAGCTTGCCATTGCCGAGGCCGGTGAAGCCATCGGCATCCGCCGCGTCAAGCACCGGCCATGACGACGGGCCGTATGAAACTGGCACTCGTGACCGGCGGGCACCGGCGGCTCGGCGCGCATCTTTCGGCCCGGCTGGCGGCGGACGGCTGGACACTGGCGATCCACGGCGCGCGCGACGCAGTCCCCAATGACATGCTCGCGCCTCTGCTTGGCGACTGGCACGGCTTCGTCGCCGATTTGAGCGACGATGACGCTGTTGCCGGGCTTTTGCCCGCAGTGATCGACCATTTCGGGACGACACCGACGCTGCTCGTCAACAATGCGTCGATCTTTGAGTGGGACGATGTCGCCACGGCGACCGCGGCTTCAATCGCGGCGCATCATGCGATCAATGCCGCCGTGCCGGTCAGACTGGCACTGGCGATGGCACAGTCGGGCGCGATCGGCAGCATCGTCAACATCATCGATCAGCGCGTGCAGAATCCCAATGCCGACCAGTTCAGCTATACCTTGTCAAAGACCGCGCTGGCAGGAGCGACGCGGGCGCTTGCTGCCAATTTCGCGCCGGCATTGCGAGTTAACGCTGTCGCGCCCGGGCTGACGATGCCGACGCCCGATTATAGCGCGGCACAGATCGACCGCTGTGCGGCGGCAATGCCGCTCGACATCCTGCCACGACCCGAAGATATTGCCGAGGCGGTCGCATATCTGGCGAATGCGCACGCAGTGACGGGACAGACATTGTTCGTGGACGGCGGTGCGCATCTCAAAAGCTTTGATCGCGACTTTCTCTACATCTGATCCTAAATCACCGGCGTCATATAATGGTGCCAGGCAAAAACTGCTGCCGCGCCGCGATACGGGCGCCATGCCTCGGCAAGCTCACGCACGCGCTTTTCGCTCGGGCGGACATCGTGGCCCAGCAAGCGGCCGACATCTTCCTGCACCGCCAGATCACCGGCGGGCCAGATATCGGGACGTCCCTCGGCAAACAGCAGGTAGATTTCAGCCGACCAGCGCCCAATCCCCTTGATCATGGTCAGTGCAGCGATTGCTTCTTCGTCGTCGTCGGGAAGGTCCATCAAATCGAGCGTGCCGTCTGCCACCAGTGCCGCGAGGCTTCGGCAATATCCGATTTTTTGCCGCGACAGGCCGGCAGCGCGCAGTGTTTCGTCGCTCGTCGCGACCATGACTGCCGGATCGTCGACCGGATCGACTGCCGCTGCGAGTTTGGTCCATACCGAATCCGCCGCCTTGAAGCTGATCTGTTGTCCGACGATCGTGCGCAGCAGCGTTGCATAGCCCCGCGCGCGGATGCGCGGTTCGGGATAGCCGACGACTGCAATCGCGCTGGCAAAGGCCGGTTCGATCTTGCCGAGCGCATCGAGATGCGCACGTAGCATGTCGGCGGATAAACCCATCATCTTCCCTGTTGATTATGATTTCCCGCCACGACATAGCGCAAAGCGTAAACCAGGAGCGAGCTTTAATGCCCAAGTTGATCGTCACGACGCGCGATGGCGTCGTGCAGGAATTGAACGGCGATGTCGGCCTGTCAGTAATGGAAATCATCCGCGATGGCGGCGTCGACGAATTGCTTGCGCTGTGTGGCGGATGCTGTTCATGTGCGACGTGCCATGTCTATGTCGACGATGCGTTCGCCGGGCAGATCGCACCGATGGGCGAAGATGAAAACGACCTGCTCGATTCATCGGACCACCGCAATGCCGCGTCGCGCCTGTCGTGCCAGATTCCGTTTACGGCCGCTCTCGACGGGCTGAAAGTGACGATTGCTGCCGAAGACTAAACGGCACTTTATCACGCGGGCGGCTTAACCGCCGACGGACAATGCCGTTCTTGGGGCATGGTCGATGTCCGCCTCTCCGCCTCTCCCCCGTCCGACCGTGTCGCAACGGCACAGTCCCGGCACGAGACAGTCGTTGGCCGCACGCGCGCTGGCCGTACCGCCCGACGTCGCGCAATCATCCTTACCGTGTCGGTAATCATTGTCAGTGTCGCCGTGCTGATCGCGTCGGTGCGTGCCGACGAGGCAAGTCCGCGCGCGACGGCAGTGGCGACGGCACGCGCACAAATCATGTCGGGCGTGCGCATCGGTAGTGATCAACCCGTCCGCGACGATCATGCACCCGCGCGCAATATGCGTCAGCCGCGGCCGCGCGAAAGGCCGTGTCCCGAAACCGACGACCATCCCTGTCGGCTGATTGTCGTCGATATGCCATGATCGTGCGTTGCGCGATCGCCTGACCGACGCCATATCGGCGCAGCATGCCGCCCATCACTGCCACGACCGACGCACCCGCGGGATATTCGACGCTCAAGCGATTCCTGCCTTATCTGTGGCCCAAGGACGATCGCGCGCTCAGGATGCGCGTCGTGGGTGCCGTGCTGCTGGTGCTCGTTGCCAAGGCGATCACGCTGTTCGGCCCCTATCCGTACAAATGGGCGATCGATGCGATGTCGACCAACCAGGATGCGGCCGTCGGGCTGGTGATGGCACTCGTTGCCGCTTATGCGGGCGCACGTTTTGCGGGCGTGATTTTCGACAATGTCCGCAATATGGTGTTCGAACGCGTCGGGCAGGACGCGACCCGGCATCTCGCGGTCAATGTGTTCCGGCATCTACACGATCTGTCGCTGCGCTTTCATCTGGCGCGCCGCACCGGTGCCGTCACTAAAGTCATCGAGCGCGGCACCAAAAGCATCGATACGATGCTGTATTTCCTGCTGTTCAACATTGCGCCGACGGTCATCGAACTGATCGTTGTCACGGTGACCTTCTGGATTAAATTTGGTTTTTCGCTCGTCGCGGCGACGCTCATGATGGTGGTTGTCTACACATGGTTCACCTGGGCCGTGACGAACTGGCGCGCCAAATTGCGTGAGGAAATGAACGATTATGACACGCGCACTGTGTCGCGCGCGGTCGATTCGCTTTTGAATTATGAGACGGTCAAATATTTCAATGCCGAAAGCCGCGAAGTCGGACGCTACGAGGCAATTGCGCGGCGCTACGCCGATGCTGCGGTCAAATCCGAAAATTCACTTGCCGCATTGAACGTCGGCCAGTCGCTGATCACCAATTTGATGATGGCGGGCGCAATGGCCTATGTCGTGTGGGGATGGTCGGGGGGACGGTTCACAACCGGCGATGTCGTGTTCGTCAGCACCTATCTCGCACAGCTTTTCCGCCCGCTCGATATGCTCGGCATGGTCTATCGCACGATCCGCCAGGGTTTGATCGATATGGCCGCGATGTTCGCGCTGACCGATACGCCTGCCGAAATCGTCGATACGCCGGGCGCGCCCGCGCTGGTCGTGGGTGCGGGAGCAGTACGGTTTGAAAATGTCAGCTTTGCCTATGATCCCGAACGCACGATCCTGAACGGCGTCAGTTTCGAAATTCCGGCGGGTGGGACGCTTGCCGTCGTCGGGCCGTCGGGTGCGGGCAAATCGACGCTCGCGCGGCTGCTTTACCGCTTTTACGATGTGACCGGCGGGCAGATCACGATCGACGGGCACGATATCCGCGATGTCACGCAAAGCTCGTTGCGCGCACAAATCGGCATCGTGCCGCAGGACACCGTATTGTTCAACGATACCATCGGTTACAACATCGCTTACGGTCGCGCCGATGATCTTGGGGGCGCGGATCAGGCCGCAGTCGAGGCCGCAGCGCGTGGTGCCGCGATCCACGCCTTCATCGCCTCGACGCCCGATCAATATGATACCAAAGTCGGCGAACGCGGGCTGAAACTTTCGGGTGGCGAAAAACAGCGCGTGGCAATTGCGCGGACGCTGCTCAAAAATCCGCCGATCCTCATTCTCGACGAAGCGACGAGTGCGCTCGACAGCCGGACCGAGGCCGAGATCCAGACGACATTGTCGGCGATTGCCGCACGGCGAACGACCATCGTCATTGCGCATCGACTGTCGACCATCGTCGATGCCGACGAAATCGTCGTGCTCGAGGCCGGACGGGTTGCCGAGCGAGGCACGCATGCGGCGCTGCTTGCGGCCGACGGTCTCTATGCAGAGATGTGGACGCGGCAAGTCACCGAAGCCGACGAAGCGGTTGCAGCCGAATAGTTCACGATCCCGGCGATGCAGCCGATCCGGCAAGCAGGCCGCCGTCGATATCGAGTTCGGACCCGGTGATATAAGGCGCTTCGTCGGACGCAAGGAAAACGCATAGTGCCGCAACTTCTTCGACCGTGCCGAAGCGTCGGAGCGGCGTATCCTTGACCAGCGCTGCCATTTTCGCGGTACGATCGCGGCCCTCGCCGATCATCGCTTCCCAGATCGGCGTCAGAATTGCCGCGGGGTGCACCGAATTGCAGCGGATTTGCAAACCCTGTTGCGCGCACCACAGTGCGACCGACTTACTGTGGTTGCGCACCGCAGCTTTTGACGAGGCATAAGCGGCTGCACCGGGAATGCCGACGAGGCCCGAACGCGACGACATGTTGATGATCGCCCCGGTGCCCGTCGGCCGCATCGCGCGGATGGCATGCTTGCAGCCGAGGAACACACCATCGAGATTGACGCGGTGGACTGCGTGCCATTCCGCAAGGCTGGCATGTTCGGGATCGTGCGGACCAGCGCCATGTTCGAAACCGGTAATGCCCGCATTGTTGACGACGATGTCGAGGCGGTGATCGCGTGCCAGAAGCGCTGCCATGGCCGATTCCCAATCCGACTCCTCGCCGACGTCGAGTTTGGCGAACCGCACCTGTGCGCCCAACTCGTCCACCAATGCCTCGCTTGCCGCGGTATCAATGTCAGTCAGCCAGACGACTGCCCCTTCAGCGGCAAACATACGCGCGATCGCCGCACCAATGCCGCGCGCCGCCCCGGTTACGAGCGCGATTTTTCCATCCAAGCGGTGCAAAGCCATTCTCCGGGTTGCCATCAGTGCCGCAACGCCCCTAGCGCAACCGCGATGCGAAGCGCGCTCGAAATCCTGCAAACGACATTCGGTTTTCCCGCTTTCCGCGGGGTTCAGGCCGATGTGATCGCGCGCGTGATAGCGGGGCAGCGGACGGCAGCGATCATGCCGACGGGTGCGGGCAAGTCGTTATGTTACCAGCTTCCCGCAGTTGCGCTGCCGGGAACATGCATTGTCATCTCACCATTGATTGCGCTGATGCATGATCAGTTGCGCGCTGCCGAGGCGATCGGCATCCGCGCAGCAACGCTGACATCGGCCGACGAGAACCGGGCAGAGACAATCGAACGCTTTCGTGCCGGACAGCTCGATCTGCTGTATGCCGCGCCCGAACGCGCATCGCAGGACAGTTTTCGCGGACTGCTGCGCGAAAGTCCGATCTGTCTGTTTGCGATCGACGAAGCGCATTGCGTGAGCGAATGGGGGCATGATTTCCGCCCCGATTACCGGCTGCTGCGGCCAATGCTCGATGATTTTTCAAGTGTCCCGCGCCTTGCTCTCACGGCGACCGCCGACGCACACACGCGTGAAGATATTTGCGATCAGCTCGGCATCGCGCGGGACGGGCTGATCGTTGCGGGCTTCGACCGGCCCAATATCCGTTACCACATGGCACCGCGTGCGGGCACCAGCAGCCAGGTAGCAGACGTCGTGGCTGCGCATCCCGGGCCGGGCATTGTCTATGTCCAGTCGCGCAAGGGAACCGAGCTGCTCGCGGCGCAACTGGCAAGCACGGGGCGGGCAGTGCGGGCTTATCACGCCGGCCTCGATGCCGATGTGCGGCGCCGCAACCAGGCCGATTTCGTCAAGTCCGAAGACATGGTGATGGTCGCGACGATTGCGTTCGGCATGGGCATCGACAAGCCCGACGTGCGCTTCGTGGCGCATGCCGGGCTGCCCAAATCGATCGAAGCTTATTATCAGGAAACCGGACGGGCAGGCCGTGATGGCGATCCGGCAGGTGCCTATCTGTTCTGGGGTGCCGATGATTTCGCCAAAGCACGGCAACGCTTGGCCGAAGTCGAAGAGTCGCGGATTGCGGGCGAAAAAGCGCGGTTGCAGGCGCTGGGCGCATTGGTCGAGACACCGGGATGCCGGCGCGCGATCCTGCTTCGCCATTTCGGTGATCCCGCGCCCGATAACTGTGGCAATTGCGACAATTGCCTCAATCCGCCGTCGGCTTTCAACGCGACGCAGATTGCGCGCAAATTCCTGTCGGCGGTCTATCGCACAGGGCAAAGTTTTGGCGTTACGCATCTGGCCGATGTCCTGACGGGGACAGCGAGCGAACGCGCGCAAAAGCTGGGGCATGACCAATTGTCGGTGTTCGGGATCGTCGAAGGTGAAGAAGCTGCAATGATCCGGCCCGTTGCGCGTGCGCTGCTGTTGCGCGGCGCGCTCGAGACGAACGAGCATGGTGCCCTGATGTTCGGTGGCGACGCGCGGGCGATCCTGAAAGGCGAGGCATCGGTTGACCTGATCCTGCCACCCAAAGAACAGCGCCGGTCGAAACGGACGAGTGCCGCACCGAACCCGGTTGGTGATCCGCTGTTCGACGCCTTGCGCGAATGCCGCAAGCAACTGGCAAGTGCGGCGGGATTGCCGCCTTATGTGATTTTTCACGATTCGACATTGCGCGAAATGGCCACGCTGCGCCCGGCGACTCTGACCGCGCTGGGTCGCATAACCGGTGTCGGCGCGCGTAAGCTCGATGCCTATGGCCAAGCGTTTTTGGCGGTTATCGATGGATCGAGCCGTTAACCGTCCGATTTTGGCACGCTATGGCGCTGCAAAACATTGACAATTCGTTAAAATCGTCGATGCTGCACTGCGACAAAGGCGACTCCGGTCTGATCGGCTCCCCCGATGGCTCTGATGCTTTTGCCAGACGACCGAACAACAGGGAAATTGCTATGAAAAAACTCATGTTTGCTGCTCTGGCGTTCAGCGCCGTACTCGCTTCCCCCGCTGCTGCTGTGACAGTAATCGGCACTAC
>JANLWD010000037.1:0-3398 GCA_031364345.1 Sphingomonas sp. | reverse complement strand
ACTGTTTTTCGCATCAGGGCTACCGCATCGAGGCCGCACGGATCACGACTGCGCTGGCCATACGTTATGGCCATCACCCGGCGATCGTCGCGTGGCAAACCGACAATGAATATGGCTGTCACGAGACCGCGATCAGCTATTCGGAGGCAGCGTGCACCGGATTTCGCGACTGGCTGGCGACCCGATACGGCGACATCGCGGCGCTGAATACGGCATGGGGCAATGTGTTCTGGTCGATGGAATATGCCGCTTTCGATCAGGTCGACCCGCCCAATCTGACGGTGACCGAACCGAACCCCGCCCATGTGCTCGACTGGCGGCGATATTCGTCGGATCAGGTCGTGGCATTCAACCGCGTCCAGACCGAGATTTTGCGCGCGGCGTCGCCGGGACGCGATATCGTCCATAATTTCATGGGTTTTTTCACGCAGTTCGATTATCACGCCGTCAGCCGCGATCTGGATGTGGCAGGCTGGGATAGTTACCCGCTCGGCTTTCTCGAAATGTTCGATCTGTTCAGTCGCGGCGACAAAGCGCGCTATGTCGCACAGGGACACCCCGACATTGCCGCGTTTCACCACGATCTTTATCGCGGGATGACGGGGCGCATGTGGGTCGTCGAACAGCAACCGGGGCCAGTGAACTGGGCGCGCTATAACCCGGCGCCGCTGCCGGGTATGGTGCGGTTGTGGACGCTCGAAGCGATGGCGCACGGCGCCGAACTGGTCAGCTATTTCCGCTGGCGCCAAGCGCCATTTGCGCAGGAACAAATGCACAGCGGACTGCTCCTGCCCGACAGGACCGATGACGTCGCCGCCGGTGAAGTGCGCGCAGCGTCGGCCGATATTGCCCGTATGGGCACTATTGTTCGTCCGGGAGCGGGGCATCACGCCCGAAAATCGGTTGCGCTGATTTTCAGTTATGAAGCCGACTGGGTTATCGCGACGCAACCGCAGGGCGCGAATTTCAACTACCTGGCGCTGGTCATGACTTTTTACACCGCTCTGCGTCGCCTTGGCCTCGACATCGATATCGTTGCGCCCGACGCCGACGTGTCCGGCTATGCGATGGTCGTCGCGCCGACGCTGCCGATCCTCGATGCGGAAATCGTCGCGACAACGGTCCCCATCCTTTTCGGACCGCGCAGTGGCAGCAAGACGCGCGATTTCGCCATTCCCCCGACGTTACCGCCCGGCGCATTGCAAGCACGCTTGCCAATCCGGGTAACGCGCATCGAATCGCACCGTGACGATCCGCGCTGGCGCGAAACAGTGGCGGCGGGGGACGGCGTCACCGAAGCCGACGGCGTCTATCGCAAAGACAATATACGGTATCTGTCGCGCTGGCCCGACGCGGTCCGGCTCGCCGCGCTGCTGACCGATATGGCCGGCGAGGCAGGGTTGATCGTGACTCCGCTTCCCGCCGACCTGCGCATCCGTCGGCTCGGCGATCTGGTCTTTGCATTTAACTATGGACCCGATCGGCTCACTCTGAATGTGAGCCATGATTATCTTATCGGCGGCACGACGCTCGAACCCGCAGGTGTCGCCGTTTGGCGGGCCGATGCTTGATCCACTTTCGCGCGGACCAATGTTCGCCTAAGCCATTGTCATGTGGCTGCTTCATCAATTTCCCCTCTGCCCGTTCTCGCGTAAGGTCCGTCTGCTCCTCGGGGAAAAAGGCGTCGGCTATGAACTGGTGCGCGAGCATCCGTGGGAACGGCGCGATGAATTCGTCGATTTGAATCCCGCCGGGCAGACGCCGGTGCTCGTCGAAAGCGACAAGAACATCACGCTGATCAATTCGGTCGCGATCTGCGAATATTTCGAGGAAACCGTCGAACAGGCACCGATGATTTCGGGAACGGCAATCAATCGTGCTGAAATCCGGCGGCTCACGGCGTGGTTCGATGAACAGTTTCACGGCGCCGTCGTTGCGCCGTTGATGATGGAGCGAATGCTGAAACGCATTGTCCACCGGGCGACGCCCGACACCGGTGCGCTGCGCGAGGCGATGAAGGCTGCAAACAACATGCTCGATTATGCCGACTATCTGCTCGACCATCGCAACTGGCTCGGCGGCGCGACGCTCAGCCTTGCCGATCTGACGGCGGCGGCGCATATTTCGGTCGCGGATTATCTCGGCGGGATCGACTGGCGCGCGCATGAACAGACGCGAAACTGGTATTCCGGCCTGAAATCGCGGCCGAGTTTCCGGCCCTTGCTGGCCGAGCGGATGGGCGTGATTGCACCGCCCGCCGATTATGACAAAGTCGATTTCTGATGGATCCGGTTGCGCTCATCGATGACATGGCCGTGCGGGCGCGAGCGGCATCGCGCGCGCTTTCGGGAATGGCCACTGCGCAAAAGGCGGCCGGGCTGAGGGCGGCGGCGGTGCAGTTGCGGGAATCGTGCGACGCGATCATTGCGGCGAACCGGATCGATCTCGATGCAGCCCAAGCCAGCGGCATGGCCGCGGCGATGGTCGACCGCCTGACAGTGGATCGTATCCGTGTCGAAGCGATTGCCGCCGCGGTGGATGCGATTGCGGCGCTTCCCGATCCGGTCGGCGCGGTGATCGATCATGTCGAACGTCCCAACGGCCTTAACCTATCGCGCGTTCGCGTGCCGCTCGGCGTCGTCGGGATCATTTACGAAAGCCGCCCGAATGTAACTGCCGATGCCGGCATGCTGTGCGTGATGTCGGGCAATGCCGCGATCCTGCGCGGTGGATCCGAAGCGGTGAATACCAATCGGGCGATTTATGCGGCATTGGTCGCCGGGCTCGATGCGGCGGGATTGCCTGCCAATGCAGTCCAGCTGGTGCCGACGACCGACCGCGCCGCGGTCGGCGCGATGCTCGCCGCGCATGGCAAGATCGACGTGATCATCACGCGCGGCGGCAAGACGCTGGTGGCGCGAGTCCAGGCCGATGCGCGCGTGCCGGTGCTCGCGCATCTCGACGGGATCAATCATACCTATATCGACGCCGCCGCCAATCCCGCGATGGCAGTCGCGATTGCGGTCAATGCGAAAATGCGCCGCCCGGGCATTTGCGGCGCGATGGAAACGCTGCTGATCGACCGCGACTTTGTTGAGGCTCGCTCGGTGGTAGCAGCGCTTGCCGACAACGGTTGTGCTCTGCGCGGTGACGATGCAGCGCGCGCGATTGATCCGCGCGTGACCGCTGCGAATGCCGACGACTGGGACACCGAATATCTCGAGCCCATCTGTGCGGTGAAGATTGTCGATGGCCTTGACGGGGCCCTCGCGCACATCGCGGCGCACGCTTCGCATCATACCGACGCGATCGTGACTGAAGACGCAGCGAAAGCTGAAATTTTCCTCAGTGCAGTCGATTCAGCGATCGTCATGTGGAATGCCTCGTCACAGTTTGCT
>JANLWD010000026.1:0-7579 GCA_031364345.1 Sphingomonas sp. | reverse complement strand
GGCCCTTGTCCTGTTCTAGAACCCACGCGACGCCGCCCTTGCCGCTTTGCGAATTCACCCGGATCACTGCTTCGTAATCACGACCAAGATCTTTCGGGTCGATGGGCAGATAGGGTACTTCCCACAACTCGTCGTTGCGCGCCTCCTGTGCCGCAAATCCCTTTTTTATGGCGTCCTGATGCGATCCGCTGAACGCAGTAAATACCAAATCGCCGACATAAGGCTGGCGTGGATGCGTCAGGATGTTGGTGCAATATTCAACCGTTTTCACGATGCTGTCGATGTCGGAAAAATCGAGACCGGGATCGATGCCTTGCGTGTACATGTTGAGCGCGACTGTCACCAGGTCGACATTGCCGGTGCGTTCGCCATTGCCAAGCAAGCAGCCCTCGACACGGTCTGCACCAGCCATCAAACCCAGTTCGGTTGCGGCGACCCCGGTGCCACGGTCATTGTGCGTGTGCAGCGATATGACCACTGCCTCGCGGTTCGGAATGTTACGCGCAAACCATTCGATCTGATCGGCATAAATGTTGGGAGTCGCACATTCGACCGTGGCGGGAAGATTGAAAATGATCGGCCGGTCCGACGTCGGTTTCAGGACATTCATCACGGCTGCACAAACTTCAGTCGAAAATTCAATTTCGGCCGTCGAAAATGTTTCGGGGGAATATTCGAAATGCCATTCGGTATCGGGCCGTTTCGCGGCTTCATCGCGAAGCATCATAGCGGCATCGACCGCAATCTGCTTGATCGCGGCGCGGTCCATGCCGAACACGATCTTACGCCACGCCGGACTGACTGCGTTATAAACATGGACGATCGCGCGCGGCGCGCCGGCGAGACTGGAAAATGTGGTTTCGATCAAATCGCGGCGCGCTTGGGTCAGCACTTGGATCGTTACGTCGCCGGGAATTCGATTGTTTCGTACCAGCCCTGAAATGAAATCGAATTCGGTTGCCCCCGCGCTTGGGAAGCCGACCTCGATTTCCTTGACGCCGATCCGGCACAGCAGGTCGAAAAACCGAGATTTCTTCTCTGAATCCATCGGATCGATCAATGCCTGGTTACCGTCGCGCATGTCGGTCGACAGCCAGCGCGGGTGCTTCGTGATCGTGCGTGACGGCCATTGCCGGTCGGGCAGATCAATCTGCGGAAAAGGTCGGTACTTAACGGAAGGGTCGCGCAGCATGATTCGTCTCGCAAAGCTTCGAGTGCGTTTAATTATCCCTTAGGCTGCGCTGCGCCGATGACGCAGAGGCTCGTCGCGCCTAAGGGCGCATAAGTCGAAGGAGTGCGCTCGCTGCGGTTGCCATCAGTCAGGAGCTAATCGACCTATTTCTGAAACGCAACCGTGATGTCGAGAGCGACGGCATCCGAAACAACGGGAACGCCATAACCAATCCCGAAATCGCTGCGCATGATCGTCGTCTTGGCGTGAAAGCCCACATTTTCCTTGCCACCCATCATCGGTGGCGCTTTTCCAGCACCCGAAAACTCAGCATTCAGCACGACAGGCTTGGTCACGCCATTCAGCGTCAGATTACCGAAGACGGTTGCTTTCATACCGGTCGCCGTCACCTTCGTTGAAACAAACTTCGCATCAGCGGGTGCCGCTCCGAAAAAGTCAGGCTTGCCGCCATCCTTGCCCGGACGCAACATATGTTCGGTCAGCCCTGCACTCGCCGTGGTGAGCTTTGAAATTGGAATCGTGATGTCTACCGCCGCCGCGTTCGGCTTCTTCGGATCAAGTGTCAGCGTTCCCGTCGTGTCACCGAAAATCCCGAAATAATCGTTGAAACCCATATGATCGACGCGCCACCCGATCAGCGTATGACTCGCATCTACGGTATACGTGCCGCCAGTGATCGCAGCAGTCGATTTCGAGCCGGGCTTAGTCATCTGCTGCGCGATGACCGGCGCGGCGACGAGGAAGGGCAGAGCGATGAAAACGATGCGGCGCATGGATGCGGCTCCTGTCTGGGAAGCCGTAATCTAGCGTCTAATTCTTCGCTTTGTCGACCAGCTTGTTGGCGCCTATCCAAGGCATCATCGCGCGCAGTTCGCTGCCGACCTTTTCGATGGGATGCGCAGCGGCTGCCTTGCGTGACGCTTTCAGCTCGGGCTGCCCCGCGCGGTTGTCGAGCACGAAATTCTTCACGAACCGGCCCGACTGGATGTCGGCAAGGACGCGTTTCATTTCGGCCTTGGTCTCGGGCGTAATGATCCTAGGCCCTGTCGTTATGTCGCCATATTCGGCCGTATTGCTGATCGAATAACGCATATTGGCAATGCCACCTTCATACAGCAGATCGACGATCAACTTGGTTTCGTGCAAGCACTCGAAATAAGCCATCTCCGGCGCGTATCCCGCTTCGACTAGCGTTTCGAATCCAGCCTGGATCAGATGCGTGATCCCGCCGCATAGCACGGCCTGTTCGCCGAACAGGTCGGTTTCGCACTCCTCGCGAAAGTTCGTCTCGATGATGCCACTTCGGCCGCCACCCACAGCACTCGCATAAGCCAAACCGATGTCATGCGCATTGCCACTCGAGTCCTGATGCACTGCGATCAGGCAGGGGACTCCGCCGCCTTTCACGTATTCACTCCGCACGGTATGCCCTGGCCCCTTGGGTGCGATCATGATGACGTCAAGATCGGCGCGCGGCTCGATCAGCCCGAAATGGACGTTCAAGCCGTGCGCAAACGCCAGCGTTGCCCCTTGTTTCAGGTTCGCGTGCAGATCGTCGGCGTAAATCGCTGCCTGATGCTCGTCGGGCGCAAGGATCATGACGATGTCTGCCCACGCCGCCGCATCAGCGTTTTTCATCACGCGGAAACCGGCGTTTATTGCCTTTGCCGCAGTCGCTGATCCATCGCGAAGAGCGACTGCCACTTCGGCAACGCCTGAATCCTTAAGGTTTTGCGCATGTGCGTGACCTTGTGATCCATAGCCTACGATGACGATTTTCTTGTTCTTGATCAGGCCGATGTCGGCATCACGGTCATAATAAACGCGCATTGTCTTTCCCTATTTTCCGAAATCCTAAACGGCTTTCCTGCCGCGCGCCATCGCGACGATCCCGGTGCGAGCGACTTCGACAAGCCCGATTTCGCCCATCAGCTCGACAAACCGGTCGATCTTGGTGCTGGCCCCGGTTACTTCGAACACGAAACTCGCAATCGTGGTATCGACGACGTTGGCGCGAAATACTTCGGCAAGTCTCAGCGCCTCGATCCGGTGCTCGCCGACGCCTGCAACCTTTACCAGCGCCAGTTCACGCTCGACATGCTCCCCCAGAACAGTCAGGTCGGTTACCTTGTGGACGGGTACAAGACGATCGAGCTGCGCCACGACCTGTTCGATGACTGCCGCTGTGCCCGACGTGACAATTGTGATCCGGGACACCGCGTCATCGTCACTGATGTCCGCCACGGTCAGGCTCTCGATATTATAGCCTCGCGCCGAAAACATGCCCGCGATCCGCGCGAGCACACCTGACTCATTGTCCACGGTGACAGAAAGAGTGTGACGCTCGATCGGGCCAGTCTTGATGTGCACTAAACCAGCGCCTTGGCTTCGTCGTCCATCGTGCCAACAACGCCCGCGGGATCGAGGATCATGTCGGTGTGCGCAGCGCCACTCGGGATCATCGGGAAGCAATTGGCAACTTTCGATACCATGCAATCGAAAATCACCGGGCCGTCGTGCGCGAGCATATCGGCAATCGCGTTGTCGAGGTCCGCGGGGTCCGAACAACGGATCCCCTTCCACCCATAAGCTTCGCCCAGCTTCACAAAGTCGGGCAGACTGTCCGAATAACTTTCCGAATAGCGGCTCTCATAGGTCAGCTCCTGCCACTGGCGGACCATGCCCATATATTCGTTGTTGAGGATGAAAATCTTGACCGGCAATCGGTATTGCGTCGCGGTTGCGAGCTCCTGGATGTTCATCTGGATCGACGCTTCGCCGGCAATGTCGATGACCAGCGCCTTGGGATTGCCGATCTGTGCGCCGATCGCGGCGGGCAGGCCATAACCCATCGTCCCGAGCCCGCCTGACGTCAGCCATTTATTGGGCGACTCAAATCCATAATGCTGCGCCGCCCACATCTGGTGCTGACCGACTTCGGTCGTGATGATCGGATTGCGCTTATGCGTTGCTTCCCACAGCGCACGCACGGCGTGTTGCGGCATGATTTCGGTCTTCGACCTGGCAAAGCCGAGCGACTTCTTGGCGCGCCATTTATCGATCTGCGCCCACCACGCCGACAGATCGGCCTTGGGAAATTGCCGCGCTTTCCAAAGCTTGACGGCATCTTCCAATACCCGCCCGACATCGCCAACCACGCTCAGGTCGACACGAACAATCTTATTAATCGAACTGCGGTCGATATCGACATGGATTTTCTTCGATCTCGGCGAAAACGCATCGAGCCGCCCCGTTACCCGATCATCGAACCGCGCGCCGAGGCAGACCATCAGGTCGCAGCCGTGCATCGCCATATTGGCTTCGTAGGTGCCGTGCATGCCGAGCATCCCGAGCCACTGCGGCCCGCTAGCCGGATAAGCGCCGAGCCCCATCAACGTGGACGTGACCGGCGCCCCGGTTATCCGCGCCAGTTCGCACAACATCTGCGCGGCGCCCGGTCCCGAATTGATGATCCCGCCACCGGTATACAGGATCGGCCGCTCCGCCGCTGCAAGCATTTCAACCAGTGTCTCAACTGCTTTGGCATCAGCTTTGAGGGCAGGGCGGTATGTCTTGTGCTGAATTTTACCGGGATTGCGGTAGGCTGCGGTGGCAACCTGCACATCCTTGGGAATGTCGATGACGACTGGCCCCGGGCGCCCCGACGTCGCAATATGGAACGCCTCGTGGACAATGGCACCCAGCTTGGCGGGGTCTTTCACGAGGTAATTATGCTTGGTGCAATGCCGCGTTATGCCGACTGTGTCGGCTTCCTGAAATGCATCGCTACCGATCAGCGACGTCGGCACCTGCCCCGTGATCACGACCATCGGGATCGAATCCATCAGCGCGTCGGTAATGCCGGTAATGACGTTGGTTGCACCGGGGCCGCTGGTGACGAGCACGACGCCGGGCTTGCCGGTGGATCGCGCATATCCCTCTGCTGCGTGCGCCGCGCCCGCTTCGGCGCGAACAAGAATATGCTTGATCCGGTTTTGCTTGAACAAGGCATCGTAGATGGGGAGCACGGCACCGCCGGGATAGCCGAACACGACTTCCACGCCGAGATCGACAAGCGCCTCGACAAGGATTTCGGCTCCGGGCAATTCGGTCGGCATGCGCGTGCTCCTGTTGCAATGAGGGATTAATGGCAAGGTCGATGCCGGTAGCGGTAATAAACTATGTCGTCAACGCTATATTACGTAATAATATTGCTATTTCATCTACTAATTGATTATTTAACACCGCAGTGTGGCGGAACCAACCGGCAGGCGTCTGTCGCCGGAACCAGGTGTATTGCCGTTTGGCATATTGCCGTGTCGCACGCTGGCCGCTTTCCAGGTCGCCGACAGCAATCTCCCGCACACCGATGGCGCGCATGACGGGCAGGGCAGGGTCCAGTCCCCGTGCGATCAGTGTCGCTACTTCTTCGCGTCCTTCCTCGAATATGGTCCGGAAACGCGTATCGCATATTTCGGCAAGCCAATCGCGCGGAGGTAGCTGGATGATCGGCACAACCCGGACGAGATCACCGATTCCGCCCGATCGTGCCTGCTGCCAATCGGCAAGTGGCTTGCCCGTCGATCTGACGACCTCCAATGCCCGCATTACCCGCGCCATATCGGCCGGGGCCAATCGAGCAGCCGACGCGACGTCTTCACGCTGCAATGCGGCATAGGCATCAGCAACGGTCATCGCACGAACGCCAACACGCACAGCCGGGTCGATCGCGGGCACTGGCGCAATCCCGTCGAGCAAGGTCCGGATGTACAGTCCCGTCCCGCCGACAAGGATAGGCAGCCGCGCTTTAGCCTGAACTGCGGCAATCTCCGACTTGGCTTCTGCTGCCCAGCGTGCTGCCGAACATGCCTCTGCTCCGTCGATAGTGCCGAACAGCCGATGCGGATGTCGTTCTTCATCGGCAATCGATGGCCGCGCCGTCACAATGCGCAAGTCGCGGTAAACCTGCATCGAATCAGCATTGATGATGACCGACGGGGTCAGATCGGCGAGCGCCATGGCCAGCGCTGACTTGCCGCTGGCAGTCGGCCCTGCGATGACCACAACGGGCGGGAGGTTTTTCGTGTTCATTGCGACTTTGGTAGCATCAGGCGGGTTGAAAGCAGGCGATATTTCTGTGGCGTGCGATACGTTGCGGGGAACAGCGGGGCCAGTCGTTGACGGTGTGGCGTGTGACATCCGTTTTCCCAACCGTCATCCCGGCGATAGCCGCGATCTTTCATGCCCCGAGATCCCGGCTTTCGTTGGGATGACCGACATCGACATCATTATTCAGGTCGAAGCCCACCGTCACCGCAAACTCCTTGTCGCCGACATGGATTCGACCATGATTACCGTCGAATGCATCGATGAACTTGCTGATTATGCCGGGCTGAAAGCCGAAGTCTCCGAAGTGACCGAACGCGCGATGCGCGGTGAAATCGACTTTGCCGAAGCACTCCGGGACCGTGTTGCGCTGCTCGCGGGCATGAAAGAGAGCATTATCGCTGAATGCCTTAACGAGCGTGTCAAACTGATGGGCGGCGCCAAGGAACTGGTCACTGCGTTCCGCGCTGCCGGTGGCGAAGCTATACTTGTTTCGGGCGGCTTCACCCACTTCACCGGGCCTGTCGCTAAGGAAATCGGCTTTAACCGCGCCATCGCCAACCGCTTCATCGTCAATGACGGCGTCCTTACCGGCTCGGTCGAACAACCGATCGTTGATGCCGAAACGAAGCGCGCGGTGCTTCTCGACGCGCTAAACGGGCGCGATCCTTCGGTCAGCATTGCCATCGGCGACGGCGCAAACGACATTCCGATGATCGAAGCTGCCGGTCTCGGCATCGCCTATCACGCCAAGCCCAAGACGCAGGCCGCGGCCGACGCTTGCATCCGCCACGGCGACCTGTCGGTTTTGCTTTACGCGATGGGTTATGCGCGCAAGGACTGGATCACCGCTTGAGGAGGCACAAATGACGTTCACGCTTTACAACGCAACCGTTCCGAACTTTCTGCAAACCGTCGGGGCGACCATTGGCCTCATCGACAAAGCGGAAGCGTTTTGCGCCGACACCAATCTCGATCCTGTGGTGCTGGTCGATGCAAAGCTGGCCGACGACATGCTGCCTTTTGGCTATCAGGTGAAATCGGTCTGCGCGCATTCGATCGGCGCGATTGACGGTGTCCGCGCTGGCGTCTTCAGCCCCGATCTTTCGCCATGGCCGACCGATCTTGCCGGGCTCAAAACGGCGCTGATGTCGGCGCAAAGCGAATTGACAGGGATATCGACGGACGAAATCAATGCGTTTGTGGGCAATGATATGGCGTTCGCTTTCAAGGATCGCCGCATGGAATTTACGGCGGAGGATTTCCTCATGTCGTTCTCGC
>JANLWD010000320.1:0-12258 GCA_031364345.1 Sphingomonas sp. | reverse complement strand
AACAACGCATATCGGCTAGAAAATGATGCCCTCCTTGCGCTTGCAACGGGCGACCTCGACGCCGGTGTCAAAGCAATCGAGTCGATGTGGATTAACGATCCTTACCGCGCTGGTTCGCTCCGCCTCGCTGCGGCGTCCCGTCTTGCCGATTTAGGTCGACGGTCACAGGCGATCCGGCTCATCGTTGCCGATGACAAGGCTGCGAAGCGGGCGCTCGGCATGATCCGCAACGGAGAATCGCCTCGCCTCGGGGTCGTATCACCACTCGATGGGATGGCCTTCCTGCTTGCGCGCATTGCCGGTGATTTGATCGTCGAGGGAAGTCCGCGGTCGGCGCTGACGATTGCGCGGATGGCGGAATTTGCCTCACCAGATAATCCGCGCATCCGGCTGATGGTAGCCGGCGCACTGGGAGCGCTGAAGCGGCATGATCAAGCTCTGCGGATCGCCGATACGCTGGTCGATGATCCTGTTTACGGTGATGATGCAGCGTCGTTTCGTATCGACCAACTTCAAGAGGTTGGCAACGCTGCACAGGCGCTGAGCGAGGCACAACGGCGTGCAACGGCGTCACCCAATGATCAGGCGCGGATCGGTGACATCGAGCTGCGCCGCGGCAATTTTACGTCGGCAGCAACCGCCTATATGCGTGCTTTGAACAGCGCCGGCCCGAACCCAGGCTGGCGACTGATCTTTGCGGCGGCCAATGCGTATGACAGTGCGGGAGATTGGGTAAATGCGCAGGTCCTTCTGGAGCGGGCACTCCTGCTGGCTCCGGACGAGCCGGCGATCCTGAACCAGCTTGGATATGGGCTGATCAACAACAAGGCTGATATCGCCCGCGGTATCGTGCTGGTCAGCAAAGCTGTAGCGCTACGACCTGATGACGCGGCCATGATCGACTCGCTGGGCTGGGCACATTATCGCCGCGGAAATTATGCCGATGCGATCGTTTTGCTCGAACGTGCCGTTCGGATCGATCGCGCACAAGCGGAAATCGGGGAACATCTTGGTGACGCATATTGGGCTGTGGGAAGGCGGATCGAAGCACGATACGCATGGGCTGCGGCAAGGGTGCAGGCGGACGGCACCGCAGTCGTTCGGCTTGATGACAAGCTGTCTGGCAAGCAATAAATAATGCCACGCGAAGTAGCCTACGCCAAGATCAACCTGGCGCTGCATGTTCGCGGTCGCCGTACCGATGGTTACCATGACTTGGAAACATTGTTCGCCTTTCTCGATGACGGCGACATGTTAAGTTCCGAGGGCGCGCCGCAATATACGCTTGTGTCGAGCGGGCCATTTGGCCGCAATACCGGGCCCGTCGAAACGAACCTGGTCACACGCGCCGCACGGATGGCAAATGAGGGGCAATTGCCCGACTTTCGTGTGGATCTGGTCAAAAATCTTCCAGTGGCGGCGGGGCTGGGAGGAGGATCCGCAGATGCCGCGGCCATGCTAAGGCTGATGGGGAAGGGCGATCGGCTCGATTTGGCGGCTACGCTTGGGGCTGATGTTCCGGCCTGCCTCGCCAGTAAATCGATGATCGGCAAGGGCACCGGAACTGACCTGTTTCCGGTGGACAATAATGTTACGGGAATGGCGTGTCTGCTCGTCAATCCGATGGTGCCGCTGTTGACTGGCCGCGTATTTGCGAACTGGGACGGGATCGATCGCGGGCCGATCCCAACCGGCAGTGCCCGGGAAATTATGCTTCAGGGACGCAATGATCTTGAAAACCCCGCGATCGCCTTGTGCTCGGAGATCGGTGAAATAATAAAATTCTTGCGCACCAGCGGCGCATTGGTCGCGCGAATGTCGGGTTCAGGTGCAAGTTGCTTTGCGATTTACGATGATTACGAGATTGCGCTTGGCCAAGCGGCGCGCATCCGTGAACATGTGGGTGACCAATGGTGGACGATGCTGGGTCGACTGCGATGAGGCCGTGGGAATTTGTCGCAGGTTCGGGCGAGATACTGACGATTGTCGATCACGCGTCCAATCATGTTCCCGCGGGCATCGAACTGGGTATCGATCCCCCGTTGATGACGACGCATATCGCGTGGGACATTGGCGCGGCCGACCTTGCACGCGCGCTTGGTTTTCCGGCAATTCTGGCGACGGTGTCTCGGCTCGTGATCGACTTCAACCGCGAGGAGGCGTCGACTTCGATCATCCCGGTCGAAAGCGACGGTGTGATGATCCCGGGCAATCCGGGCGACCGACTGGCCCGTGTCGAGCAGCTGTGGAAACCATATCATGCTGAGATCGCAGGAACGATCCGAGCTATGCGGCCCAAGATGCTGCTTTCTGTGCATAGTTTCACGCCGTCGCTGACAACGCGCCCGTTCGAGCGGCGTCCATGGGAAATCGGCGTCCTATATAATGAGGATGATCGAGCAGCGGGTGTGGCGCTGTCGATGCTCGCGAAAAAAGGGGTGGTTGTCGGGGATCAGCAGCCTTATTCGGGCACGACGGTCAATGCGACGATGAATCGTCATGGTGAAGCAAATGGCATTCCTTATCTGGGAATTGAAGTACGCCACGATCTGATTTCGGACTCGGAAGGAATTAGTCGTTGGGCAGACGTCCTGAGGCCTGTCGTCAATGCCTGCCTTGACCATTTCGACGCACGCGGCACAGAGAGCGTATGACAAACACATTCGACAAAAGCCGACTGCCCAGCCGCCATGTTTCGGTGGGGCCCGAACGAGCGCCACATCGGTCATATTATTACGCGATGGGCCTGACCGAGGAAGAGATCGCGCGGCCGTTTGTCGGCATCGTGTCCGCTGGCAACGACAGCGCGCCCTGCAATACGACGCTCGATGCGCAGGCTGATATTGCGCGCAAAGGCGTTGAGGCTGGGGGCGGAATGCCGCGCCGATTCAATACCATTACGGTCACGGATGGCATTGCCATGGGCCATCAGGGAATGAAATCGTCGCTGGTCAGTCGCGAGGTCATCGCTGATTCGATTGAATTGAGTGTGCGTGGGCATTGTTACGACGCACTCGTCGGCTTTGCCGGGTGCGACAAAAGCCTGCCCGGCATGATGATGGCCATGCTCAGGCTCAATGCGCCAGCAATTTTCGTTTACGGCGGATCAATCCTTCCAGGACGCTTCGAGGGACGTGACGTGACGGTCGTCGATGTATTCGAGGTTGTCGGCAAATATGCTGCCGGAAGCTGTCCGATCGAAGAGGTTCACGCGCTCGAAAAAGTTGCCTGTCCCGGACACGGCGCATGCGGCGGACAATATACGGCAAATACGATGGCGTGTGTGGCCGAAGCGATTGGTTTGTCATTGCCGAACTCGAACATGGCTCCCGCGCCTTATCAATCGCGCGAACAGGTTGCGCATGCCGCGGGTGCGCAGGTCATGGAACTACTCGCCAGTAATGTGCGTCCTCGCGACATCTGCACGCGAAAAGCATTCGAGAATGCGGCACGGATCGTTGCTGCCACCGGCGGGTCAACGAATGCCGCATTACATTTGCCTGCGATGGCGCACGAGGCGGGCATTGCACTCGACCTGTTCGACGTGGCGGAATTTTTCAAATCGACTCCGTATATGGCCGATCTCAAGCCCGGCGGTCGTTACGTAGCCAAGGACATGTATGATGCCGGTGGCGTGTACATGCTGATGAAATCGATGCTCGGTGAAGGATTGCTGCACGGGGACTGCCTGACTGTGACGGGACGGACGCTGGGTGAAAATATCGATCAGGTCACTTGGAACCCCGACCAGAAAGTTATTTATCCGGCAAACGCGCCGATCACGCCAACGGGCGGCGTTGTCGGTCTACGCGGCAGTCTCGCACCCGATGGTGCCATTGTGAAAGTTGCCGGTCTGGATCGCTTGCAATTTACTGGGCGTGCGCGGGTGTTTGATTGCGAAGAGGACGCATTCGCTTGTGTGGAAGCACGCGGTTATGGCGCAGGCGATGTTCTGGTCATCCGTTACGAGGGACCAAAGGGTGGACCGGGCATGCGCGAGATGCTTTCCACCACGGCCGCCATTTATGGGCAGGAAATGGGAAGTGAAGTCGCCCTCATTACCGATGGACGTTTTTCCGGTGGAACACGGGGCTTTTGTGTCGGTCACGTCGGTCCCGAAGCAGCAGAAGGCGGCCCGATCGCACTGATCGAGGATGGCGATGAGATCGCAATCGATGCGATCAACGGAACAATCGAACTGGTCGTCGATGCCGATGTTCTGGCCAGACGAAAAGCCGCTTGGGTCCCGCGGACGCACGATTACCAATCCGGAGCATTGTGGCGTTATGCGCAAAATGTCGGGCCTGCTTATCAGGGCGCCGTGACACATCCGGGTGCGACAGCCGAACGGCACGTCTATGCGGACATCTAGCGTTGCCGTGCTGCTTGTGCTGGCAGCATGCACGGGTGAGCCTGCGAATGATGATGCAACTGCCGGAGCAGACATTGAAAATCGTATCGAATGTGCGGTGAATGGAAACACCGAAATCAGCGCCACCTGCGCGATCGAGAGCGGACCCGGCAACGCGCTGGCGCTGCGCCATCCCGATGGCGGGTTTCGGCGGCTGACAATCGAGACAGATGGGACGATCGATACGGCCGATGGCGCGGAAAGTATCGTTCTGGTGCCGATGCCCGACGGGCGCAGTGAGATCACGATCGGGACCGACCGGTATCGCCTCCCTGCGGATTTATGACCGAACGCGACCCGGATTTGATTGTCCGTCTGGCGGCGCGCGGAGAAGGGGTGACGGGTGACGGTCGGTTCGTTCCGCTGACCGCGCCGGGTGACCGCCTTTTGGCAGATGGCGCCGTCGTTCGGGGGCCGGCACATGTCGATCCGCCGTGTCGCCATTTTCCGTTCTGTGGCGGCTGTCAGCTTCAACACATCACCGATGCGGATTATGCCACCTATATCGTCGACCGAATTGCAGGCGCTCTTGCAGTCCAAGGGATTGTCGCGACTGCAATACACGATCCGCACCTGTCGCCACCCAAAACGCGGCGACGTGTGGCGCTGACTGCTGAACGGCGGGGTGCAAATCTCCTGATCGGCTTTAACGAGAAAGCCAGCACGCGAGTCGTCGACGTTCGGCAATGCGATGTCTTGCTGCCGATGTTATTCGATCTGCTCGATCCGCTTCGGCGCGTGTTGCGAATGATAATGCCTGATCGAGGGCGCAGCCGCATCACGATGACGGTTGCCGACCAGGGTGTCGATATGATGCTCGAAGCGGTTAAAGTTGACGGGCTTGCGGCGACCGATGCGCTGACGAATTTCGGGATTATGAACAAGCTCGCGCGCATTTCGGTCGATGAAGGCTATGGTCCGAGCGCTCGATATGCGCCGGACCCAGTGACGATCACGCTGGGCAATGTGCCGGTCGCGCTTCCCGATGGCGCCTTTCTGCAAGCAACAGCCGATGGCGAAGCGGCGCTCGTCAACGCCGTGCGAACCGCGACTGTGGGGAGCGACACAATCGTCGACTTGTTTGCCGGGCTGGGCACATTTGCGCTCTCACTACCTGCCAGAGTTCATGCCGTGGAAGGCGCACGTGATGCCGCAGTTGCGCTGAATGCAACGAACCATGTTTCCGTCGAGCACCGTGACCTTTTTCGCCGACCGTTAACGGCTGCCGAACTCGATCGGTTCGATGCCGTCATTCTCGATCCGCCGCGCGCCGGCGCCAAGGAACAGATTTTCGAAATTGCGCAATCGGCCGTTGCTCAGGTAGTCTATGTTTCCTGCAATCCGGCAACATTTGCACGTGATGCCAAAACTTTGATGGCAAGTGGCTATCAACTCGATTGGATCAAGCCAGTCGGTCAATTCCGCTGGTCGACGCACGTCGAGCTGGCCGCATCGTTTTGCCGTTAGCGCGCAAAGGCGATGAAAACCGCATGTGTGACGAGCATCAGGAGCGGGATTGTTCCAACGAAATGCAGCGCAAAACGGATCGGAACCCGATTGCCAGTGACCTGAACCAGACTGTGCACGATCCGGAATCCCACATAAACCCATGCGATTTTGGCATTCAGGCTATCTCCGGCGCCGAGAAACGCAAGTGCCAGCGCGGTCGCATAAAAGATTGTGGGCTGTTCCATGAGGTGATTGTAGTTATCGGCTTTCCACTGAACGCCGGGCGGAAGTTTGGGTCCGAGCGAAGCTCCCGTTCCGCCGATCATCGGTTCATCGAGCAACCCGGCGCGTTTCATCGCCGGCAAGCGCGTCGCATACATCCATAACCACATCAGCATCGACCATGCGGCAAGGATGACTACCGGTTTCAAAATTTCGGTCGACATTGTCTATGCTCCCAAAGTCGCACGGACCGCATTGATCGCGAGCGCAAATAAGCAGATCGACGACATTAGAAACAGCGCGAAACGCAAGGGAATAGTGTTGACGAGTGCCTGCCAAAGGCTGTGAACGATGCGCAGCGCCACATAACCCCATGCAAGCGTTACGTTGATCCCTGTGCCCGCTCCCGCCAGCGCCAAGATCCCTACGACTGCGTAAAACAGCGTCGGTTGTTCCATCAAATGCGCGTAGTTATGTGATTTCCACGCAACCGTGGGTGGCACGTTGGGATCGATATCGACGCCGCGCCCACCCGGTGCCGCTTTCGACAGGTCCATGCCGATTTTCGACATTGCCGGCAGCCGCGTCCCGGCCATCCAGACAAGCATTATCATCGACCACAGCACAAGGACTGCGGCAGGCGCGAGTATCGGAATGTTCATTGTATCTCTCCCCAGAATTCGGGGGACGCTGCGGCAAATGAAGGTGCTATTCAACCCTTAGTCGAAAATCGCACCCCATTTACGCTTTGCACGCGTTTTCCACGCACCGCGGTGGTAAGCGTCGCTCGCAAGCAACGGCATCACTGAGCCGGCCTCCGCGAACACCATCTGTTCGATACCGGTGTTGACCTTACCCCAGCTAGCCGCTTCCTGCAGTGTCGACGACGAGCAAGCACCGTCGCGAACGTCGGCGACGGTAATCTGCACGGCGTATTTGTGGACCTGTACATCGTCGTGCCCGAGGATTTCGGCGCAGACGACTGTATCCTGGATGAAGTTTTTGGGGACACCGCCGCCAATCATCAACAAGCCGGTCGTGCCCGCCTTGATTTTGATGTCGGTCAACTCACGAAAATCGGCAATCGCGTCGAGAACCATATAGGGCTTACCCGCCTTGGCACGATCGACCTGATGCTTCACAAGGCCGAAACCGGCCGATGAATCGACGAATGCGGGACAAAAGATCGGCACGTCATGCTCATACGCAAGCTTGACGAGGCTGTTGTCCTTCTTGCCGTGTTCGACGAGATATTTGCCCATTTCGCGGATGAACGCTCGGCTCGAATAGGGGCGTGGTTCGAGCGTTTCAGCGATTTCGAAAATCGTGTGATCGACGTGCTGAAGCTGCTCTTCGTCGATGTACGTATCGTAGATACGATCGATGAGCAGTGAGCGGAGCGTGTCATCGTCGGGTACTTCGAGCGCTTGGTAATGTTTGTGACCCAGCCCTTCGAAAAAATCCATGTCGACGATCGTTGCGCCAGTTGCAACGATACCGTCGACCATGTTTGATTCGAGCAGCTTTGCATAAAGATCCATACAGCCGCCCGCGCTGGTCGACCCGGCAATGACAAGAAAGATCGAGCAGTCGGGGTCTTCGAGCATTTGGTTATAAATGCCGGTAGCGCGGGCAAGATCGCGGCTCGTAAAGCTCATTTTTCCCATCGCATCGATGATCGGCCGCGCATCGAAACTGGTGATGTCGATGTGCTCGACTTTTGTGGACAGCAGTTCAGCTTTGCGCTGAGCATTGATCTGGGCAGTCATCTTTTTCTCCGATACGTCTTTTGAACAAGAACTGACATCCGCAGCTTTGGGGGATCGCAGCTCTGTGCGAACGACGGTTGGTGGTCGTTGGTTACAGCTTTACGACGTTTGACGGCAACCGTTGCTCGTCGTCGACATAAAGCGAAACCATCGGCTCGTCGGTCACCTCGACGGTTTCGCCCGAACCAAAACCGTTGAACCCGGTTCGCATCGCGCATCCATAAGCACCGAGCATGCCGATTTCGATATAATCACCGGCTTTCGTATCGGCAGGCAGGTAAAAAGGACCTGTCATATGGTCCATATCATCGCAGGTCGGGCCATAAAAACTGAACGCCATACGCTTGGCATTGGACTCAGTCTCCCGGAGTAGTTCGACCGGAAAGCGCCAGCCGATATGCGCCGCATCGAACAACGCACCATAGGCGCCGTCGTTGATGTAAAGCTCTTCACCGCGCCGCTTTTCAACACGAACGATCAAGGACGAATATTCAGCACACAGCGCGCGCCCGGGCTCGCACCACAATTCGGATGAATAGCTTACCGGCAGGTCTTCGAAGCATTTGTGAATTACATCGAAAAACACCTCGAGCGGTGGTGGTTCCATTCCAGGATAGGACGACGGAAAACCGCCGCCCACATCAACCACATCGACCGTAACCGCGGCGTCGACAATCGCTGCGCGCACACGTTGCATGGCGTCCGAATAAGCCGCTGGCGACATTGCCTGACTGCCGACGTGGAAGCAGACACCAAGCGCATCGGCAAGTTGGCGTGTTGCAATCAGCAGTTCACGGACTTCATGCGGTTCGGCGCCGAATTTTGACGCGAGGCTCAATTTCGAATGTTCGGACGACACGCGTAGCCGAACGCAAAGCGTAAGATCGGTCGCGTTTTTGGTGGCACGCGCGATCTTTTCGAGCTCTTCCATCGTATCGAGCGAAAAAGTTCGGACACCATGGTCGAAATATGCTTCGGCAATTGCTTCTTCGGCTTTTACCGGGTGCATGAAACACAAAGTCGCTTGTGGCACCGTTTTCGCAACAAGGCGGACTTCGGCAATCGAAGCCACGTCGAAATGTGTAATGCCGCTATCCCACAACACCTCCAGCAGATCAGGTGAAGGATTGGCTTTGACGGCGTAAATCGACCGACCCGGAAACTTCTCGACGAAGAAACGGGCAGCACGCGATGCAGCATGCGGGCGAAGAAGCGTAACCGGCTGAACCGGCTTTAGGGACGTTGCTAGCCCCAGCGCGTTATGATGATTGTGCAATTCAAGGGACCTCCAAATGGCTTTCGCCGGTCGTTGAGCTGCCTTGCGGTTGGAAGTCCCATGGGGCAGCAGGAAGCGCGCATCTATGCAGCGCAAAGGTTGATGTAAAGTGTAATATATCCGCGGAGGCGCGAAGCTTTCGCAAAAAGGCCAAAATATGCGAAAACCAACCTACGAAGGCGTCGGAATAGCAGCGCGATCGCTTGCGCGGATCCTCCCCAAAACGCCATTGTTTCGGGCCAAAATCGGTAGCGCAGAAATGTTCTTGAAAGCCGAATCGTTGCAGCCTGTCGGCGCCTTCAAAATTCGCGGTGCGTGGCATCGCCTGAGTAGCTTGTCGCAAGCCGAGCGTGCTCGCGGTGTTGTTGCATTTTCGTCGGGAAATCATGCTCAGGGCATTGCATGGGCCGCCAAGCATCTGGACATGTCTGCCACGATCGTGATGCCGCGCGATGCTCCGAAAACCAAAATCGCAGCGACGCAAACATTGGGCGCGCAAGTCGTTTTTTACGACCGGATGCATGAGCGCCGCGAGGTCATCGCGATGGCGCTTGCCGAAGAATATGGCGCGACTCTGGTGCCCAGTTTCGATGATCCATGGGTTGTCGAGGGGCAGGGAAGTGCGGCGATCGAGGCAGTCGCGCAAATGGGCGGCGAACCGCCGGACATGATCGTCACGTGTTGCGGAGGCGGGGGCCTCGCGTCAGGATTGGCGATTGCCTGCCCGCGCGCTCGAATTGTTGTCGTTGAGCCGGTCGGTTGGGACGACATGGGACAGTCGTTGCGCGCGGGAACGATCGTTCCCGTTGGTCAGAATCCGCCCCCGACCGCGTGCGACGCGCTGCAGACGTTGCGCGTTGCCCCACTGACGTTTGAAATATTGCTGGCACGCGGCGCCACGGGTGTCGCGGTAAGCGAGGCCGAGACCGAAGACGCAATCCGATTTGCTTTTGCCAATCTGCGCCTTGTGCTCGAGCCTGGCGGCGCTGTTGCGTTGGCAGCGGTCATGTCGGGCAAAATAGTGCCGACTGCACGAACGCTGGTGATCTTGTCGGGTGGCAATATCGACGCGGCACAGTTTGCCGCTATCCTGTCGCGATGACCGTCAATCTGATATTGCTCGCACTTGCGATGCTGGGTGCGACTGCCTTGGCGGCGGGCGGAACTGTTCTCCTGCGTCAAACAAATGACAAGCTGAAGGGGTGGCTGATGATCGCTGCGGCAGTCGTCGTTATTGGCAACGTACTAATCCTGACGGTTTAACGGTCGGGCAGATTATCGAGTGTCCTGCGAATTTCGCGCAGCGTGTTGCGCGTGAGTTCGAGTTGCTCAATCGGTAATTCGTGCAGCAATTGTTCGAAATCGGGTGACATCGAAATGACGGCAGATTCCTGTTTCTGCCGGCCAGTCGGCGTGATGCAGAGACGGTCGCCGCTCAGGATTACGAGCCCAAGCTCGATCGTCTTGTCGATTTCATCGTCGCACAGATCGCCAAGGCCCGACATCGCCCATTTCAGGCTGGCACGTGTTTCACCCTTTGGGCCGACCCCGACCATGTGGCTCAGGATCGCAAACTGATTTTCGTTCAGACCCGCAGGGCGACTCGTGTTGACCCGTTTTTCGATCAGGGGTTCGATCCGGCCAATCTCGACAAACAAGCTGAGCACGGTTTGCTGCCAGTGATTGAGCCCCACGCTGCCCTCTTAACGTATCGGCGAATCAGGTGCGAGCCGCATATCGAGGTAGCGATCAACCGACTTCATCAAATCGACCTGCTCATGCTCAAAGAAATGGTTGGCGCCGCGAATTTCGTCATGATGAATCGTTATATGCCGCTGCGTCCGCAATTTATCGACGAGCTTTTGCACCGCGTTCGGCGTGACGACTTCATCACCCGTGCCCTGAATAATGATGCCCGAAGATGGGCAGGGCGCCAGAAATGTAAAATCATACATGTTTGCTGGCGGAGCGATCGATATGAAGCCTTTGATTTCGGGACGACGCATCAAAAGCTGCATGCCGATCCATGCGCCGAAACTGAAACCGGCAATCCAGGTTGTCTGTGCTTCGGGATGGATCGATTGAACCCAATCGAGCGCCGACGCTGCATCGGACAATTCGCCGACGCCGTTGTCGAACACACCCTGCGATTTGCCAACCCCACGGAAATTAAACCGCAACGTCGCAAACCCACGCCGAACAAATGTCTGATACAAGGATTGGACAATGCGGTTGTTCATCGTGCCGCCGCCTTGGGGATGCGGATGCAATATCATGGCGACGGGCGCACGGGGGCGGGGACCAGGATTAAACCGGCCTTCGAGGCGACCTTCCGGCCCCGGAAAAATTACTTCGGGCATGGATACTTTCTAAAATTTCTGACGCTCGCGACAAATGTCGCGCGTTGCGGTCGCAACCTATATAGGCAAGGGTCATCATAGAGCAACGAAAACGGACGCACACCCTTTGGCCGAACGGCTATATCTCGATCATGCCGCCACAACGCCTGTGCTTTCGACTGCGCGCACAGCAGTTATCGATGGTTTCGATCGCTGGGCAAACGCATCGTCACCGCATGGCGAGGGTCGTGCGGCGCGTGCCATTTTTGAAGACGCACGCAATCGTTCGAAATCGGCACTTGGCTGGGATGGTGATGTCATCATCACAAGCGGGTCCACCGAAGCGATTGCAATTGCGCTGAACCGCACCGATACCGACGCCGTCCTGGTCAGCGCTACCGAACACGACGCTGTCCATCGGGCCTCACGCGATGCCTATGTCATCCCCGTTGGCAGCGATGGTACGGTTGCCCATGACGCGCTGGTCGGGCGGCTCGGTGCGCTTGGTGCACGTCGACCGTTGGTCGCGATTCAGTCGGTCAATAATGAGACAGGCGTTCAGCAGCCACTTGGCGTGCTTGCAGGTGTGGTCCGTGCAGCAAACGGATTGCTCGTCGTCGATGCTTCGCAATCGGCTGGCAAACTTGCGCTGCCAAGTGCCGACCTTATTGCAGTCTCAGCACATAAATTTGGAGGCCCGCCAGGGATCGGCGCATTGCTCGTCCGTGATCTCGCGTTTTTGAATGCAAGCGGCGGACAGGAGCGCGGATATCGCCCCGGTACCGAAAACCT
>JANLWD010000317.1:0-9959 GCA_031364345.1 Sphingomonas sp. | reverse complement strand
CTCGCTCTCGCCGCCGGGGATTTGTCGGAGGCGGAGCTTGCCGACTGGTTCCGGAC
Organism: Sphingomonas sp.; assembly: GCA_031364345.1. Classification (GTDB taxonomy): domain Bacteria; phylum Pseudomonadota; class Alphaproteobacteria; order Sphingomonadales; family Sphingomonadaceae; genus Sphingomonas_O. Next base: position 9,903 of record JANLWD010000317.1, on the reverse strand, counting down.
GCGGCTGACAGTGACTTAGGTGACACTGATTGGGATCGCGTAAGAGTTTAGCAAGCAATCTCCGTCCACATGTTTTGGAATTGAGGGGAAAAACATGAATGGATTTTTCAGAATCGGTCTGGCCGTGTGTGCCGCCGTTGTCATCGTTGCACCGACTTCGCTGCGAGCCGCAGACCGTGTTGTGACTCTTGCGCCGAGCCATCCGCTTTACGGAGCGGTCCGTCTTGGCACGGCAACGGGTGGCCCGACGTTGAAAACGGTCGTCCCGCCCGAGATCGCGCAAAAGGTTTTTACCAGTGCAAGCGATGATGAACCCGTGGCTGGGTGGTTCGACCGCACTTTTAAGGCTGCACTGAAAAAGAACGGGTTGTTGTCAAAAAATCCCGAACAGGCGCGTTACGAATTGAACGCCGCCGTTGCCGAAATGGCGATCACCCCGATGGTGACGGGATCGCACCACAAAAGCACCGTAACCTATCGCCTCACCGAACTGGCCACAGGCAAGGAAGTCTGGAAAACGACCGATACGCGTGATTTCGACGTCAATCGTGGCATGCGCTTTGGTGCCATTGGCGGCGCAATCGGTGCCGCTGCGGGTGGCGCGATCGCAGGCCAAAACCCGGCCGTGACGGCTGCAATGATCAGCAGCAGCCAGCGCGGTCGCCGGCCGTTCGACATCCGCATCGATACGTATGAAGGGATTATGCGCGGGTTTCAGCAAATGGCCGAAAGTGCAGTTATCGGGATGTCGCGCTTGAAATGATCGAATGATCGAATGATCGGGCGTCGGCGCCGTTAGTGCACGAACCTCGCCACAACATCGCGGTAGCTGCGCGATACTTTGACCTGAGCGCCTGAATCGAGGACGAGAAAGCATTCGCCGTTGGTGTGCGGCTTTACCTGTTTCACGAGATCGAGATTGACGATCGTCGAACGGTGAATGCGTTGAAAGCGGCGCGGATCGAGGCGGCGTTCGAGGTCTTTCATCGTTTCGCGCAGGATCAGCGTGTTGTCACCGGTGTAGATGCACATGTAATCGCCAGCGGCATCGATGCGTTCGATGGTATCGACGTCGACACGGAAAATCTGTCCGCGATCTTTGATATTGATCAGTTTTTCGAAACGGTTGGCGGCAAGCGTGTCGGCGCTGTCGGTCATTTCCTCGGCCGCTTCGGGGGCGTGTTCGGTCAGCGCTTCCATCAGGCGACCGGCTTCCTCGACACCCTTTTTCTCGTGCAGGCGCGTGCGAACGCGGTCGAGCGTATCGGCCAGTCGCTGTTCTTCGACCGGCTTCATCAGGTAATCGGTCGCATCGGCTTCGAACGCGCGAAGCGCATGATCGCCGTAAGCAGTGACGAACACAAACAGCGGCGGTTCGACTTCCATCAGGCCCGAGACGACCGAAAAGCCGTCGAAACCGGGCATCTGAATATCGAGGAAAACAAGGTCGGGCTTGTGCGTCTTGATCGACCGGATGGCTTCGCGCCCGTTGATGCAAGTATCGATGATTTCGACATCATGATGTGCAGCGAGGCGGTGTTGCAGCCCTTGAATGGCAAGCTTTTCGTCATCGACGAGTATGGTGCGGATGGTCATGCGGCCTCTTGCATCTGAACTTCGGTTACAAAGGGTATTTCCACCGTCACAACGAACCCACCCCCCGGTTGGTTGCGTGTTTCGAAACGGTGGTCCGCGCCGAATGCTTGATTGAGCCGGTCACGGATGTTGGCCAGGCCAACACCGGTCGAGTAACTGGGCCGAACGGCATTATCATTCAACCCCGGCCCGGTGTCCGACACGGTAATGTGCACCCGGTCGCCGATGAGCCGCGCAGTCACCGATATATCGGCGCCTTCCTCCATCGGCGTCACCGCATATTTGATCGCGTTTTCGACAAGCGGTTGCAAAAGCAGCGACGGCAGGCGAGCGCTGGCCGCATTGACATCGATGTCGAAATTGGACCGGAGGCGTTCTTCGAAGCGCATTTTTTCGATGTCGAGATAGAGTTTCAGTGTTTCGACTTCCTGTTCGAGCGTCACTTGCGTTTCGGATTCGTTGACCAATGTATAGCGCAGAAACGACGACAAGCGGCTAAGCATGGCATTGGCACGGTCGGTTTGCTTGAGCAGGACCAGCGTCGAAATGCTGTTCAGCGTATTGAACAGGAAATGCGGATTGAGCTGATACCGCAGCATCGCAAGTTGCGCCGACGACGCCATCGCTTCGAGTTTGAGCAGTTGCAACGTCTGGCGCTCGGCAATCAGGAAGAAATTGATTCCGTAATAAAGTGCCGACCACGCGCCGAGCAGCAGACCATTGATGAGGACAGTGCCGAGCACCAGACCCCCTTCGAAAGTGACGCCGGCATTCATCAGCGAAAAAACCCAGGCATCGATGATCGAATAAGCGCTGACCCCAACGGCAACGGTTGCCAAAGTGCCGGTCCAAATGACAAGCGGCGACCGCAGGATCAGCCAGCGATAGACCGCAGCCATGACAAGCGTCAGCGAATAGCCGGTTGCGGTCGACACAAGCACCGGCACGAGAAACGAAAGCGTCATCCCGTTGGCAACGCCTTGTGCCGCGCGCAAAAGCAGATAGCCCGACCAACCCCCCGCCTGAAGCAGCCAGAACGCACGATTTTTGTCGGCAAAAAATGTCGCGGGCGTGGGGGGCGATGCGGGCATTGCCCACCTGTCTAGCGCAAGCAGTTGGATAATTGCACCAAGTGATTATGTTGCCCGAGTGAGGAGGACCGAAATGGCCGACAGTGACGACATGCCGCGCGCGAAATTCCGCAATTTCGAAGAAGGCACGCAAGCCGACTGGGCGATCATCGCGAGCCAATATAGCGCATTTGCGCAAGCGCTTCCCGACCGAGTGCTGACGCACCTAAGGCTCCTCGACGGTGATTTCGGCGGGTTTCCGATCGACCGGTTACAGCATTGCCTGCAAACCGCGACGCGCGCACACCGCGACGGGCGGCCGGAAACATATGTCGTGATGGCGTTGCTGCATGATATCGGCGACACCATTGGCACGTATAACCACCCCGACATTGCCGCGGCAATGATCAAGCCGTTCGTAAACGCCGAGGAACACTGGATTTGCGAACAGCATGGCCTTTTCCAGGGTCATTATTATTTTCATTATGTTGGCGCCGATCGCGACGCGCGCGAGGTGCACCGGGGCCACGAATATTGGGACGCTTGCGAGGAATTTTGCGCCAAATATGATCAGGCGTCGTTCGACCCGGATTATGACAGCGAGCCGATTGCGTTTTTCGAACCGATGGTGCGCCGAGTGATGGCACGGCCGTTGCGGCCGATGATGAGCGCGAAATAACAAAAGGCCGCCACCCTTTCGGATGACGGCCTTGTGAATTCAGTATCCGGTCAGAAGCTGAAGCGGACGCCGACGCGAATCGAATAAAGCGACTGTCGTGCGTAAATCGTATCTGTCGGCGCCGTGAACTGCCCGCCCGCCGTCTGGTTGGCGACATAACGATATTGCGCACACGGCTGGCTCGATGTTGTGGCCGTCTGTCCGGCGCCGGGTGCCGTTCCCGTCGGGACCGGTGTCGTCAGGCAGCTGACCTGCACCGGCGATATGGTGTAAGGGAACGAGAATTCGCGGATCTGGCCCCAATTCTTGTTGATCAGGTTGGTCAGATTTTCGACATCGGCAAACACCGTAAAGCGCGAACGCTGGCTGATGAAACCGGGCAGTTCCTGCGACAGATGCAGATCGATGCGCGTGAACCACGGCGAATTGAACTTGTTGCGCGGTGCAATCTTGCCGCGGTATTTCGAAAGCCCGGTCGAATTGATGTATGCGTCAAAAAGGCCAGCGTCGGTCGCGTTGGCATAAGAAACCAGCGGATCGGCGATCCCCGTGGGCACATACATCAGATAACGCGTGCCCGCGCCTGTCGTCCCGAAAACAGTGCTGCGCGCCCCGAGATCGCGGAAAGTATAGCTGTAGGGACGGCCGATACGCGTTTCGCCAAACAGCGCGATCGTCGATTTATAATCGCCGAACAAAGCGCGCTGGAAGGTCAAATCATATTTGAACGCATATTTCACTTCGTCGTTTGCTGTTCCGTAGGCTTGCGTGTTGGCATCGAGCGCCACGCCAGCACCGTAGTTCGACACCGCGACCGACGAGGTTGCGGGGTTTGAATCGCGGATGTTCTGATACGTAAAGCTGACCCCGGCATTGAGCCCGAAATCGAAATCCTTACGAATGCGCGCAACGCCGACATAGGACCGGCCGACCGACGAATTGGTCAGCAGAATATCCGAATTCGTGTCAGTAAACGCTGTAATCGGCGCATAACGGATGCGGCCATCAGGCGTCAGCAAGCTGTTCGGACGAACGCGCAGGTCGGTAAATGAAACCTGTTTGCGCACGCCCGACACGAACAAGTCGATGCCGAATTCCCAACCGGTGCCGAGCGGCCCGAGGTCGGGCGTCGATGACAATGACAGCGTACCGCGCCACTGCGACGGTATCTCAAAATTCTGTGCGAGCGATGCAGTCGGCGAATTGCCCGAGACCGTTGCATTGGTCAGGAAACTGTTCGCCGCCGACGGTATCGTCGCACCGTTGACGTTGGTCAGGATCGCAGCGCCAGCACCAGCAGGCAAAGTCGTCGGCGAATAAGTGCCGTTGTTGAGTTGCTGGATATCGATCGCGTTGGTCAGGACACCCGTGTTCGAAAAGCTGTTCGAGACATAGACGTCGGGTGTTCCGCCTGAGAAAATGCCGAGGCCGCCACGGATCGAGACGTCCGAATTGGGCTTCCAGTCGAAACCGAAGCGCGGTTGAAAGACGCCGCGGCCCGAAATGAATGCGTTGTTGGGAAAACCGTAACGGGCGAGGTAGGTCGGATTAAGTACGGCCCGGCTGTTGCCACCGAACAGATCGTAGCGCGCGCCATAGGAAATGGTGAGGTTGTCGAGCGCCCGCCACGTATCCTGAATACCGAATGTGTACGCCTGATACCCGAAACCAGCGGCGGCATTGTCGGGGACGAGCGACGGGATTGCATTGCCGTAACGAAGACGCTGGGCATTACCCGCCTGGAAATCGGCGATCGAATCGAAATAATAATCGCCCGATGACCGTTGCAGGAACGAGTTGAAGACTTTGGTCGTCTGGATATCGACGAACAAGCGAACGTCGTGGTCATTGCGCGTCAGGCGACCCTGAATCAGGCCACCATAAGTCCGCGACGTCAGCGCGTTGGTCTGACGTGAGATATCGGGGCCGAACGACACTGTTGCCGACGTGACCGGGCAGTTGATCGATGCCGATGCTGGCACGCCCGCAGTCGTACGGTCCGATGTCAGTGCGGTGCAGACCGTCATCTGAGCAAAGCCGCGGCCGAGCAACGGATCCTGAATCCGCTTGTAATCCTTGATGAAACCACGAATTTCGGTCGAAAAATCATCCGAGATTTCGGTGTTCAGCTGGAACACGCCGGTTTGCAGCTTGTTGCCCTGAATATAGGCGTTCGAGGCCAGACCGAGACCCTGTGCCCCCGTTACAAAAGTGTTCTGGATCAGGTTGATCGCGTCTTTGGCGTAAGTGTAGGTCAGCGAAAGACGCTGCGTATCCGACAGGTTGGCGTCGATCCGCGCGACCAGGCGGTCGTCGGTGTCGCCATTGGTTTTCAAGACACCGCCGGTGTCGTAATTATAGCGCGATTTGGCAATCGAGGACACCTGATCGACTTGCGCCTGCGTAAGAAGCGAAATCCCCGTGCCTGCGTTGTTGTCGCTCGGGCCTTCGGCAATCGGCGCCGCGGCACGGACGCGCTCGCCCGCAATCATGAAAAACAATTTGTCGGGGATGATCGGGCCCGAAAGCTGAGCGCCGTAATTTTTATAGGTTGATGGCGGAATCGTGATCCGGCCGGTGGGTATGCCCGGACCCGGCTTCGTTGTCTTGCCGAGAAGACTCTGGTCCGAATAAGCGAAAAATCCGGTGCCCTGAAAATCATTATTGCCCGATTTCAGGATGATATTGATCGCGCCACCCTGAAAATTGCCTTCGCGGACGTCATAGGGTGCGACTTTGGCTTGAAACTGGCCAATGGCATCGAGCGGGATTGGCGAGCGACGGCTGGGCAAACCGTCTGGGTTAAGGCCGAAATTGTCGGTAATCGGCACGCCGTCGACCGAGAATTTGTTGTAACGCGCATTCTGGCCGGCAAAGCTGATCGAACGGCCGCCGCCGGGGCTGTCGTCGAGGCGCGCAAACGGATCACGGCGGGCCAGATCGCGAATGTCGCGATTGACCGAAGCGACGTTGGCAATCTGTTCGGCGTTCAGGACCGTCGCGGGTCCTTGCGACACCGTCCGTGCGCCGGGGACACGCGCAGCCGTGACAATGATTTCGCCGCCCGTTGCCGATATGGTCAGCGGGAGCGTGTAAGGCTGTCCAACAACAGTGAAGATATCGGTGACTTGTGTCCCGGCATAGCCGTCGGCGCTGACGGTTACCGTGAATGGTCCGCCAATGCGCAATCCCTCAGCCGAAAAATTGCCGTTCGCATTGGTTGTCGTCGTGCTCGTCGTACCGCTGGGAACGTGCAAAATTCGCACGTTGGCGCCGGCAACAGGTTGTCCGTCGCTAGAAACACTGCCTTCGACTGATGACGTTGTTTCCTGAGCATAGGCCGCACACGGCACGATTATGGCCACGACGGCGACACTGGCGAGGAAATGATTGCGCATGAAACGAACCCCTGAAAAGCTTTGACCATATGGTTTTGGCCGGATGGCGGACGCACATTAGCGCCGACTCGTCCTGCCCCCTGCAGCGCGTATGTTGCGACTCTGTGACTGAGTCCAATGCAGCGGTTAGCGCACAATCAACTTATCATGCTGCGTTGCAAAAAAGTCACGGCCGGACTCGCGGCCAAGCTCACGGCAGGGCTGTGCGATCATTCGTCGCCGTAAATCGCAACCTCGGCGGGTTTGGACGATGATATGCGGCCGCGATACATGCCGGGCGTATTGAAGCTCCAGCCGCCAGTGCCGTCGGGATGGACGACGATGACGCCGCCGCTGCCGCCGAGTGCCTTGACGTCGGCCATCACCGTGTCGGCTGCGCCAACGATTTTTTCGCGGTTGAAACGGACGCGAGCACAGATTTCGTGCGCCACGCCTTCACGAATGAAAAATTCGCCGGCACCCGTCGCCGATACGGCACAGGCGCGATCGTCGGCATAGGTACCGGCGCCAATGATTGGCGAATCGCCGATGCGGCCCCAGCGTTTGCCGGTCAGCCCACCAGTCGAGGTGGCGGCAGCGACATGACCCGCCTGGTCGACCGCAACCGCGCCGACAGTGCCATATTTCAGATCGACATCGAACGAACTGAGTTTGTTCGCTTTCATTTCATCGAGCTGGCGGCGACGCTCGGGCGTGGCGAAATAGCTGGGGTCGACTTGTTCGAGACTCTGTTCGACGGCGAACTGGTCCGCGCCTTTGCCCGAAAGCATGACATGCGGGCTGTTTTCCATGACGGCGCGCGCAAGGCCGATCGGGTTTTTGGTTCTGGTGCTGCCCGTGATTGCACCGGCGCGGCGGTCGCGGCCGTCCATGATTGCGGCGTCGAGCTCGTTTGTTCCTTCATAAGTGAAGACCGCCCCGCGACCGGCGTTGAAATTGGGATCATCCTCAAGAATGCGGACTGCCGCTTCGACCGCGTCGAGCGACGTTCCGCCTTTTTTCAGGATTGCGGACCCGGTTTCGAGCGATCGGGCAAGTGCGGCGCGGATGGCAGCATCCTGTTCAGGCCTGATCCGGCTGCGTTCGATGACACCAGCGCCACCGTGAATGACGAGCGTCCATTGGGGCGTGGAAGCGGGAGCAGTGGCGATCGTCATGAGCGCGGCGGCTATCAGTGTCAGGCGTGAAATCATAGCGCGTTTCGCCGTGCCGACCGCTGCTCCTGAGGATTCAGGCGGACGATTGCCGCATTGAGCACAGCGGCAAAGCTGACCCAGGCAAGATAAGGCGCGACCAGCCAGCTTGAGGTGACCGAAATCGGGCGCAGGAATATGCAAAGCGCAAGGCACGACATCCAGAGAAAGACGACTTCGATAAGCGCAAGGTCAGGACGCTTATATTTGAAAAACAGCGGCGACCAGGCGAAATGCGCAGCGAAATTGACGGCATAAAGAATGATGACTGCGGTGCGCTGAGCATCGGTCGTTGCGGCCATAAAGGCCATGTATCCAGCCCATGCGGCAAGGCCGAGGATGATCGTCCACGCGGGACCGAACAGCCAGTCGGGTGGTTGAAAAACAGGCTTTTTCAGCGCGCGGTACCAGGGGCCGATTTCGGTGAGCAGGCCGCCGACTCCGCCGAGAACGACAGCCCAGAGGATCGCAGCGATAGCAGGGGTCGAGATCATCGCAGGATCATAGCGCATAGACGCACGACAAAGATAGTTTCGTCTTGAAACCAACAGGGTGGCGGCCTAGCCAGCGGCGAAACAGGAGAAACGCGATGATCGTCCACGGCAGCACATTGTCCCCGTTCGTCCGCAAGGTCATGGTCTTTGCCGCTGAAAAGGGGCTGGCGATCGACAATGCACAAGTCGCGCCGGGGCCAAAGACGCCCGAATTTCTGGCCATGAGCCCGTTCGGCAAAATTCCGGCATTCGAGGACGGCGATTATGCGTTGTGCGATTCATCGGCGATCGTTCATTACATCGAAGCAAAACATCCCGACCATCCGATGATCCCGACCGAAGCGCGCGCACGCGGACGCACGATCTGGTTCGACGAATATGCCGACACGATCATGTTTGCCGCGGCCGCACCGATTTTCTTCAACCGTGTCGTCATGAAACTGATGGGCCGCGATGGCGACCTTGCCGCCGCCGACAAGGCAGAAGCCGAAGCCTTGCCACCCGTGCTCGATTATCTCGAAAGCGTGATCCCGGCGAGTGGCTTTCTTGTCGAGGATCGCATGACACTTGCCGATGTCGCCGTGGCCAGCCCGTTCGCCAATTTCGGCCACGCCGCCGTGACGATCGACCCGGCACGATATCCGAAAGTTGCCGCGTATCGCGACGCAATGCTGGCACGGCCAAGCTTTGCCGCTCTCGTCGACAAGGAACGGGCGTTTCTGAGCCGGTAAGTTATCCGACTGTGTCGGATTTATAACCAGATAGGCACTCTATGCTTGACAGCGTCACGCTGATCTGGCACAAATAGTGAACGATGCAGAAATGCGAGTCGGGGCCGGCGCGGTTTGATGACCACGCTGGCCCCTTTCACTTTTGGAGACGATCATGGCGGTAAAAGCGAAAGGCCGGGTTGCGCGTGCCGCACCCGTGGCAGTCGCCGTGCGGTGGACGCCGGCGAAGCGCGAGGCGTTTCTGGCTGCACTGATCGAAACCGCAAATGTTGCAGGCGCCGCGCGTGCGGTTGGCCTGCCTGAACATAGTCCGTATCACCTCCGCCGCAGTGATCTCGATTTTGCGGCCGCTTGGGACGGCGCACTCGACGAGGCATATTCGAAGCTCGAGATGATGCTGCTGCGCCGCGCGACCTATGGCGAGGGATGCGACGGCAGCGATATGCCCGCGATTTCGACGACGTTTGCACTGTCTCTGCTCCGGCATCATCACACGCGGGCAAAGCGCGGCGCACCCGATGTACCGCGTCCGCTGCGCGGTACGGTGCTGCGCAACCGGCTGATCGCAAAGCTGGCCGCGCTGAACGGGGACAGCGACGATGATGCATAAAGCCGCGCTCGCGTTCGCAGGAGCGGGGGCCGGTGCCGGTGCCGGAGTCGGGACCGGAGTCGGGGCCGGTGCGCGCGCGGGATCTGTGACAACGCGGACAGGACCATCGATATTCGAGCAGATGAAAGCGCT
>JANLWD010000268.1:0-2652 GCA_031364345.1 Sphingomonas sp. | reverse complement strand
TTGCCCTTCTTGTCTGCGGCGTGGCCGGGGAAGTAGCGCGTCGGCGCAAATTCACCGAGCTTCATGCCGACCATGTCTTCGTTCACTGACACCGGCACGAACTTGCGGCCGTTATAAACGCTGAAGACAAGCCCCACGAATTGCGGCAAAATCGTCGAACGGCGTGACCAGGTCTTGATCGGCGTGCGGACATTACCCTCGGCCGCAGTTTCGGCTTTCTTGAGCAGATGAAGGTCGACGAACGGACCCTTCCAGACAGAACGTGCCATGTTACTTCTTCTTCTTTGCGTGACGTGATCGGATGATCATCTTGTCGGTCGACTTGTTTGAACGCGTGCGTGCACCCTTGGTCGGCTTGCCCCACGGCGTAACCGGATGACGACCGCCAGAGGTCCGGCCTTCACCACCGCCATGCGGGTGATCGACCGGGTTCTTGGCAACACCACGCGTCAGCGGGCGAATGCCCTTCCAGCGATTGCGGCCTGCTTTGGCAAGATTGGTGTTCGCATTGTCGGGGTTCGACACCGCACCGACCGTCGCCATGCAGTTGCCGTGAATATAACGCTGCTCGCCCGAGTTGAGGCGGACGATCACCATGCCACGATCGCGACCGACAACCTGCACATAGGTGCCCGCCGAACGCGCGATCTGTCCGCCCTTACCGGGCTTCATTTCGACATTGTGAACGATCGTGCCGACCGGAACCTGGCCGATTTCCATCGCATTACCGGGCTTCACGTCGGTTTTCTTTGCTGCAACAACCTTGTCGCCCACCGCGAGACGCTGTGGCGCGATGATGTATTTCACATCGCCTTCGCCATAGCTGATCAGCGCGATGAAGGCGGTGCGATTGGGATCATATTCGATCCGCTCGACCGTGCCTTCGACGTCCCACTGGCGACGTTTGAAATCGATGAAACGATAGCTCTGCTTGTGCCCACCCGCGATACCGCGCGACGTCACATGGCCCTTGTTGTTGCGGCCGCCCGTCTTCTTCTTGCCTTCGGTCAGCGCCTTGACGGGGCCGCCCTTCCACAGTGCCGACTTGTCGACGAGGATCAGGCCACGGCGCGCCGGGCTGGTCGGATTATATGTTTTAAGTGCCATGGCCTTAAATTCCCGTGGTCACGTCGATCGACTGGCCATCCGCCAGCGTCACGATTGCCTTTTTGAAATCGGACTTGGTGTAGGGCGTGCCCTTCCACTTCTTCGTCTTGCCCTTCTGGACGATGGTATTCACTTTCGTCACCGATACTGAAAAGAGCGCTTCTACAGCGGCCTTGATTTCGGGCTTGGTGGCGTCGTTCGCGACCTTGAACACAACAGCGTTGTGCTCGCTCATCATCGTCGACTTTTCAGTGATGTAGGGCGCGACGACGACGTCATAATGACGCAGCGAAATGCCTGCTGCCTTTGCTGGCTTCTTAGCCATTAGTTCGTCCCTCCCAAGAGGGCGAACCGCGCCTCCAGTTTTTCAACGCCCGCGCGGGTTAAAACCAGCGTGTCGTGCTTCAGGATGTCGTAAACATTGGCACCCATCGCCGGCAAAACATTGACGTTGTGCAGATTCGATGCGGCCATCGCAAAACTCGTATCGACGATGTCGCCATCGATGACCAGCGTCGTGCGACCAAAGCCCAGCTTGGTTAGCGACGCGGCCAGGGTCTTGGTCTTGCTGTCCGCGACAGCCAGCGAGTCCATCACGATCAGCGAGCCGTCTTTGATCTTCGACGACAGTGCCATTTTCAGGCCGATCGCGCGGATTTTCTTGTTCAACGACGGATTGAAGTCCCGGACCCGAGCACCATGCGCCTTACCGCCGCCGATAAAAATCGGCGAGCGACGGTTGCCGTGACGGGCTGTGCCGCCACCTTTCTGGTTACCGAACTTCTTGCCGGTGCGCGCGACGTCCGAACGCTCCCGCGTACCGCGCGCCGTCGCACGGCGTTTTTCAAGTTGCCAGGTAATGACACGGTGAAGAATGTCGGCACGCGGCTCGACGCCGAACACGTCATCATTCAATTCGATGTCAGCACCCTTGGCTGCCTTGCCGTCGAGGGTTTGAACTTTCAATTTCATGTTCAGCCCTCCTGATTTTCTGTTGCTTCCACGGCAACGGTATCTTCAGCCGGCGTTTCTGCTGGCGCTTCGTGAGCAACCGATGCGGACTTCACCGATGCGGGATATGGCACATCCTTATGGGCAGGCACCTTTACGGAATCCTTGACCATCAGCCATGTGCCTTTCGATCCGGGAACCGAGCCCTTGACGAACAACAGGCCGCGCTCGACGTCAGTCGACACGATTTCCAGGTTCTGCTGCGTGCGCTGACGGTCGCCCATGTGGCCCGCCATCTTCTTGCCCTTGAACACTTTGCCCGGATCCTGACGTTGCCCGGTCGACCCCAGCGAACGGTGTGAGACCGAAACACCGTGCGTGGCGCGCAATCCACCAAAGTTCCAGCGCTTCATGCCGCCCTGAAAGCCCTTACCCTGTGTATGGCCCGAGACATCGACGAGTTGCCCCGCGACGAAATGGTCAGCAGAAATTTCCGCGCCCACATCGACCAGCGCATCTTCAGATACGCGGAACTCGACGACTTTTGCTTTGGGCTCCACTTCGGCCTTGCCGAAATGCCCACGCTGCGGCTTG
>JANLWD010000298.1:0-22261 GCA_031364345.1 Sphingomonas sp. | reverse complement strand
ACGCCAGCATCGGTTTCGGTGACTCTGAAATGGCGCGGCCTTGGCGGCTGGTTGGCGCCATCGAAGGGATCAACGGTGTCATATTGCTGGGCTGGTCCACCGCGTTTTTTGTCACTGTCGTGGCTCGGTTACGAAAGTGACCCAAGCAATCCGATCTGACGCCCAGGGGCTTTCGGCTGTGGAAGCGTCAGCACGTTTGATTGCAGACGGCCCTAACGAGTTGCCGCGTGCCGGTAGTCGCTCGATTTTGCAAATTGCGCTGGAAGTCGTGCGCGAGCCTATGCTGGCGCTTTTGATGGTCGGCGGCATTGCTTATCTGTTGCTCGGTGATTTGGGTGAGGCTCTGATCCTCTTGGGGTTCGCAACCTTTTCCATAGGGGTGACCATCATCCAGCAAGCGCGAACCGAAAATGTGCTGGAAGCAATGCGCGATCTGTCGTCGCCGCGCGCGTTGGTCATCCGCGGCGGAAAGCGTGTGGCGATTGCTGGGCGCGAGGTCGTTCGCGATGATCTGCTCGTACTCGAACAGGGCGATCGTGTTGCGGCGGATGCAATGCTCGTTGAGGCGCGCGATGTGCAAACGGATGAATCGCTGTTGACGGGAGAGTCGCTTTCTGTCGACAAAATTGCGGGGTTGGCCAGCGACATTGATAAGCCACACCGTCCTGGCGGCGATAAGCTGCCCTATGTTTATTCGGGCTCGCTCGTGACGCGGGGCAGTGGATTGGCGCTTGTTTCAGCAACAGGTCCCCGCAGCGAGATCGGTCGTATTGGTCAATCACTTGCGACGCTTGATACAGAGGCCCCGCGCCTTCAACGCGAAACGGCGCGCATTGTTATGTGGTGCGCAATTGGTGGCATTGCCGTCGCGCTTCTTGTGGTGTTGCTTTATGGATTATTGCGTGGCGGCTGGATCGAGGCTGTGCTCGCCGGGATCGCAATCGGCATGGCGATGCTGCCCGAGGAATTTCCCGTCGTTCTGACAGTGTTCCTTGCGATGGGCGCGTGGCGGATCGGCAAGGTCGGCGTGCTGACCCGACGCGCAGCCGCCATCGAAACATTAGGTTCTGCTACCGTTCTGTGCACCGACAAAACCGGAACCCTGACCGAAAACCGGATGTCGGTTGCGGAACTCTGGCTGCCGTCTGGCGACGCGACTGCTCCTGCGCCGGACAAACCAGCGGCTGCTGCATTCCACACTTTGATAAAAACAGCATTCCTGGCCAGTGCTGTCGATCCCGCTGATCCTATGGAGATTGCACTGCAAGAAGCCGACAAAGCTGTTGGCAACATTCCACGAGCGCATCGCAATCTGGTCCACGCTTTCGCACTGCGCCCTGAACTGCTCGCGATGTCGAATGTTTGGGAGGATCACGACCACCTGACGATCGCGGCCAAGGGCGCGCCGGAGGCCATTGCAAAATTATGTCGTCTGGCACCCGACACCCGTGCTTCCATGATGACTGCCCTGGAAGCGATGGCGACGCGTGGCATCCGTGTGCTGGCAGTCGCGACCGCGACGCCGCCAGATCGACAGTGGAGAGCGACGCAATCTGACTATCATTACACGCTGACAGGGCTCGTAGGTTTGGCCGATCCACTGCGGTCCTCTGTAAGGGCAGCAGTTGCCGAATGCCGCAGCGCCGGCATCCGCGTGGTTATGATAACCGGCGACCACGCCGCGACTGCTCATTCTATCGCAACGCAGGCGGGCATTGCCAATGGCGACGTTCTGACGGGCTCCGATCTGAATGCGCTCGATGACGCACAACTGGCCGAACGTCTGAAAACTGTCACCGTGTTTGCCCGTATCATGCCCGAACAGAAATTGCGCATCGTCGAGGCATTCAAGGCAGGCGGCGCAATTGTCGCCATGACAGGTGACGGGGTCAATGATGCACCGTCGCTGAAAGCTGCGCATATTGGCATTGCGATGGGCAAGCGCGGCACCGATGTCGCGCGCGAAGCATCGGCGATTGTCCTGCTCGACGACGATTTCGGCTCAATCGTCCTCTCGGTCCGTCTCGGTCGGCGCATTTATGACAATATTCGCAAAGCGATGGCGTTCATTTTTGCGGTGCACGTGCCAATTGCGGGCCTTGCGCTTTTGCCGTTGTTCTTCGGTTTGCCGATCCTATTCGGGCCAATCCACATCGCGCTGCTCGAAATGGTGATCGATCCAGTCTGCGCACTCGTATTCGAGGCCGAACGCGATGAAGTCAATATCATGGATCGCCCACCGCGCGATCCGGACGAGCCGCTGTTCTCGTTTCCCATGGTCGCGTGGAGTGTGTTTCAGGGGTTCGTTGCCTTCATCATGCTTGCAGCTGTATTTTTAATGGAAACATCGGGCGGCATGCCCGAAACAGAAGTTCGTGCATTGATATTCTTTGCGCTCGTCGCAGAAATTCTCGCGCTAATTCTCGTCAATCGGTCGTTTAGCGCGTCGCTCGGCAAGGCATTCAATCGACACAATGCGGCGCTGCGCTATGTGGTCTTCGCAGTCGTTGCGATCACCGCCGTGATCATGTTCTGGCCGCGCGCGCAATCGCTGCTGAAGTTCGGATCGATTGCATGGCTTGATATGGCGTTAGCCGCTGGCCTTGGGCTTATGTTGCTTGTTGTGCTTGAAGCCTGCAAACCAATCGTTCGGCATGTGCTGCAGCGGCCAAGAATGGCGTTGACGCAATTGCATCCAGTGCCGGCATGATGACGCTGGTCGCGATTTCGATTAGCGGACGCGCGATGTCAGTCAGCGGCATGGTGGGGCCACGGCTTTTTCGGTTGACGTTCGTGGCCCCAACCGTGGCCCCAGATGGCCGTTGGATTTCAGCAAATCACTTGGGATCAAAGTGGACGCCACCGCCCGATTATCGGCTCGTTTCTGCGGTTTGTCGAGCATTTTCGGGAAACCCCGAAAAGAACAAATGGTGCCCCGAGAGAGACTCGAACTCCCGACCTGCGGTTTAGGAAACCGTTGCTCTGTCCTGCTGAGCTACCGGGGCACGATGTTATCGATATGGCGCGTGTCATTGCGGGTCAATGATATGACATCAGGCGCGAAAATGAACGATTTCGTAACTTGACTATCCTAAGATCGATCTTGGGTCCGATCCGAGGGTCGTTTTATGGAATCTGATTTCCGCTATTACTCTCGCCGCGCTGCTGAAGAATCATCGGCTGCGTCACGTGCAGTTACCGAACAGGCGCGCGAGCGCCGCAGAGATCTCGCTGATAAGTTCTGGCAAAAAGCGCAGCAACTGCACTTGCGCCTGAATCCTTAAACTTTGCGCGTCAGCCGGCGCATCGCGTCGTCAAGCCCGCCCAGTGTAAGCGGGTACATCCGGTCGCTCATCAATCCCTTCATCAGGCTGATCGACTGCGAATATCCCCAATGTGCCTCGGGCACGGGATTTAACCACGCTGCTGCTGGATATGTGGTGGTCAATCGTTGCATCCAGGTCGTGCCGGATTCCTCGTTGAAATGTTCGACCGAACCGCCGGGATGGCTGATTTCATACGGGCTCATCGATGCATCACCGACAAAGATCAGCTTATAGTCATGACCATATTTATGCAGCACGTCCCACGTGGGCGTGCGCTCAGTGAACCGGCGTTTGTTATCCTTCCACACGCCTTCGTATGGGCAGTTATGAAAATAGAAAAATTCCATATTTTTGAATTCGCTGGTCGCCGCACTGAATAATTCCTCACACAACTTGATATGTGTATCCATCGATCCGCCGACATCGAGAAATAACAAGAGTTTCACTGCGTTATGACGCTCGGCCCGCATGTGAATATCGAGCCACCCTTGGCGTGCGGTACCGTTGATCGTCGCGTCGATATCCAGTTCGTCGAAAGCACCTTCGCGAGCAAACCGGCGCAATCGCCGCAACGCGATCTTGATATTGCGCGTGCCCAATTCCTTGGTTGCGTCGAGATTTCTGAACTCACGCTGGTCCCATACCTTGAGTGCCCGGCCGTGCGGGCCCGCCCCGCCGATCCGCACACCTTCGGGATTGAAACCGCTGTTGCCAAATGGTGAGGTGCCGCCTGTTCCGATCCATTTGTTGCCAGCCTGGTGACGCTCCTGCTGCTCTTCGAGCCGCTGTTTAAGCGTCGCCATGATTTCATCCCATGACCCGAGCTTTTCGATCGCCGCCATTTCTTCGGCGCTCAGAAATTTTTCGGCAACTGCGCGCAGCCAATCGGCGGGAATGTCGGCTTTTTCATCGCCGAATGTTGTCGCGATCCCCTTAAACACTTTGGAAAAAACCTGATCGAACCGGTCGATCAATCCTTCGTCTTTCACGTAAACAGCGCGTGAAAGAAAATAAAATTGTTCGGGTGTCCGGTCGATTACGTCGCGATCCAGCGCCTCGAGCAGGACAAGATGCTCTTTCATGCTGACGGGAATGCCCGCCGCGCGCAACTCGTCGAGAAAATTGAAAAACATGAGCGCCCATATGCCGCGAGTTACACGGCGCATCAAGCAACGCGGTGGTTAACGCGATTGCAACTTGTCGGCGCTTATCGCTGATGTGGTTCACAAGGTGCCAATATGTATCAATCGCGTATCGAAGCTGCCGATCCCCGCCTGATGGACGCCGCTGCCAAGCAATCGGGTGCGCTAGCGATCGGCTGCACCGAAGCTGCTGGACAGATACAGGTCGTTGCAGACAGTGTCGCAGCGCAGGCAACAACACTGATCGAGCTTCAGGCAGTGATGGCAAGCCTTGAAACGGATCAGCGTCAGGTCACGGACGCGACCGACGAAGCACGGATGCTGTCCGAAAACGCGCGTAAGCGATTAAGATCGGGAGCAGAAATTATCGCGACTTCGATCGGCGACTTTGGTGAATTGACTGCGATGGTCACGCGTCTCGGTGCGCAATTGACAAATTTTTCGGCGGCGATGGATCAGGTACGCCGCACCACCCAAATCATCGATGGCATTGCGCGAACCACGAATATGCTTGCGCTGAATGCAGCCATCGAAGCTGAAAAAGCAGGCGATGCGGGCCGCACGTTTTCGGTCGTCGCTGCCGAAGTCAAAAAACTGGCGAGCGACACTCGCCGAGCGATCGACGATATCGGCACGACAATGGACTCGCTGGGGAATGAAGGCGCGACATTTGTTGCCGAATTGAAGAACGGAATGACGCGAAGCCAGCGCACCGAAGCAAATTTTGCCCGCGTCAACGAAACCGTCGCGGACGTCATGGACATTGTCGCGCAGGTCGATTTCCAGACCGACGACATTGCGCGCTCGACCAGTCTGATCCACGACAGCGTCTGTCGGGTCGGCGACGAGCTCGACGGTTTCGCCGCAGCCGCAGCGGTCAATCGTACGATGCTCAACGATGCCATTGCGAATATGCAAATGCTGGAACTTGGCGCAAATCAGATGCTCGATACCATCGTGCACAGCGGCTTTGCGCCCAACGACGGTCACTTCGTCGAGATTGCTTGCAGCGCTGGGGAATCAATCCAAAAAGCTATCGAAACTGCAATCGCAGTAAACGAAACGACGATGGCCGCAGTCTTTGATACGGATTACCGGCCAATAAGCGGGTCGAACCCTCCTCAATTCGACAATTTGTTCAATGCGACGGCGGACCGCCTCGTGCGCCCGCTACTCGACGCAACCGTCGCCGCCGATCCGCGCATTGTGGGTGCTGTAATCACCGACATGAACGGATATTTGCCGACGCATATTTCGGCTCGATCGCATCCGCAGCGCGCCGATGATCCGGCATGGAATTCTCTCAATTGCCGCAATAAATGCAATTTCATGGACGAGGCAACCGCGCGCGCCGTGGCATCGGATGCAACGTTTTTGCTAACCACCTATCGCCAGGATCTTGGTCCGCACGGGTATAGGACGGTCCGCAACGTGTTTGTGCCGTTGTTCATCGGTGGACAACGCTGGGGAAACTTCGAAGTAGCATATTCCATCGAAAAATAGCGTTTGTGGGTCAGCCTGCTGCGCCCTGCCGCCGCGCCATGAATGCCAAACGTTCGAACAGCATGACGTCCTGCTCATTCTTGAGCAGTGCGCCGTGCAGCGGTGGGATTGCTTTCGTCGGATCGCGCGATTGCAGAACGTCGAGTGGCAAGTCCTCGGCGAGCAGTAATTTCAACCAGTCGAGAAGTTCACTTGTCGACGGCTTTTTCTTTAAGCCCGGCACGTCCCGGACATCGTAGAAAATGTCCATCGCCTTGCTGACGAGAATTTTTTGAATGCCCGGGAAATGCACATCGACAATTGCCTGCATCGTTTGCCGGTCCGGAAATTTTATGTAGTGAAAGAAACATCGGCGAAGAAATGCGTCAGGTAATTCCTTTTCGTTGTTCGACGTGATTATGACGATCGGACGTTCCTTCGCGGCAATCGTCTCACGCGTTTCGTAAACGTCGAACGACATGCGGTCGAGTTCCTGGAGCAAATCGTTGGGGAATTCGATGTCGGCTTTGTCAATCTCGTCAATCAGCAAAACCGGCAGTACTGGTGACGTAAACGCTTCCCACAACTTACCTTTGCGTATGTAATTCGAAATATCGTGGACGCGCGCGTCACCAAGCTGTCCATCGCGAAGCCGCGCAACAGCGTCATACTCGTACAGCCCCTGATGCGCTTTTGTCGTGGATTTGACATGCCATTCAATCAGAGGCGACCCGGCGGCTTTTGCAATTTCGTGCGCCAGCACGGTCTTTCCCGTTCCGGGTTCGCCTTTGACCAAAAGCGGCCGACGCAGCGTAACTGCGGCATTGACGGCGACTTTCAGGTCATCGGTCGCGACGTAGTCACTGGTCCCGCTAAATTTCATGCGCTCGCTCTTCGACGTTGATTTTGCGAGCGTTATGCGACCACATTGCCGCGGCGCAAGCAATTAATAGTCGCTGCGCGCAATCGCTCGTGCTTCGAGCAAGTCCCATAATCCGCGGTGTTGAGCCACGATTTGCTGCGCTCCGAACATCATCGCACGATCGGGCCCTGCTTCATGACCGGCCCGGCGGATAGCCGTGCAGATAATGTCGCTATTCGGTAGGCTCGACGGATCATAATCGAGCGAAAGGCGACGAGCGGCAGTCTCAAGAATTGGTCGTATCGCGGCCCAATCGGCGAGCAATGCCAGCGCTGCGCCCAATGCAGTTCCGGTCCGTTCCGACTGAGCGAGCATATCTATTGCATGATGTTGCGCAAGTACGGCAGTTTCAGTGTCCGCCTGGCCCGGCGTGCTTGGCAGCGGTCCAACCGCGACCACCAGCATCATCAACAGCGACCGTTCCTGCGCAAATGCATCGGCGGCGTCGGACAGGAAAGCGCGTGTCGCCGGGTGTTCGACGCGGTTGACCGCATGATCGATCACGCTGGGATGGCGACCATGCAACAAGCAGAGCAGATGAACGATGTCGGCAACGTTCCGCGCAGCTTCAGGGCCATGTGTCAGGGCATCAGCGTGAGGGTGATGATGCGACGCAGTGCCCTCAGCAACCACGAGTGCGAGCAAAGCATCGGCACTGTCGCGAACCCGTCCCGTGGAGATTGCCTGTCCGATCATGCCGGTCCTTAAATGCGCATTGCGATAAACCCGAATGGCGCTCGTGCGCCTTCCTTGTCGTCCGCCGGAATAACGAAAACGCGTAAAGACACGGTGTATGAGGCGTTAGGGAAATGTCAGCTTTTCAATAGCGGAGATATCTGGCCCGCGTGTCGGTCCACGCCGACTCATCACGCGTAGCAATTATATCGAGATCGTCGGGCGACGCTGATGCTGTATCGACCCATTCACGCAAAGCCGGGCCGCCATTGATGACGTCGATCGCCAGCTTTCCGAATGCATATTCATACGGAAAGTCGCGCCAAAGGTCATATCGCGGATAGAGCGCCCGGATCGCTTTGAACGCTAATGCCTGCACTCGCCACGGCGTGAAACGCTGATGATCGTAAAATTGACCCTCAGCATGAATATGCAACCCACTGCACAACTGTCCGACATGTTTATGAAAAGTCGGTTCAAACGCAACTTCTCGGATCGCGCATCCGGCCATCCAATGCGGTGCGATTCGCGCCATTTCCTCACGAACCGCCCGCGCATCGATATCAGGAGCCCCGAAAATTTCGAGCGGGCGTGTCGTCCCCCTGCCCTCGCTCAGTGTTGTCCCTTCGAGCATTACGGTGCCTGCGTAGGCGCGCGCCATGTTCACATTTGGCGCATTGGGACTTGGATTTATCCAGAGACGATCTACCGGCCATCCGTAACCCGGCTCTGCATCCGGCTGCCAGCCCCGCATTTCAACGACGTGATAATCGACGTCGAGCTTGAAATGATCGACGAACCATTGCCCGAGTTCGCCGAGCGTCAAACCATGACGCATCGGAATCGGCCCCGCGCCCACGAAACTCTCCCAGCCCGAACATAGCGTCAGCCCGTCGACCGGACGGCCGACGGGGTTCGGACGATCGAGAACCCATACCGATTTGTTATGAGCGGCCGCCGCTTCCAAAACATAAAGCAGTGTTGTGATGAAAGTGTAGATGCGGCAGCCAAGATCTTGAAGATCAACAAGAACAATATCGAAGGTTCCCATTGCCTGCCCCGTCGGGCGGCGCACTTCGCCGTACAGGCTGAAGACCGGAATTTCGTGCACTGGATCAGTGAAATCGGGCGTTTCAATCATGTTATCTTGCTTGTCACCCCGCAAGCCATGCTGCGGCCCGAACGCTGCCGTGATATTGACCCCGCTTTTGATTAGCGCATCGAGCGAGTGAGTCAGATCCTCGGTCACCGAGGCAGGATGTGCCAGCAAGGCGACACGTCTACCGGTGAGGTGCTGGCAAAGTTCGGAATCCTCCAACAAACGATCAATGCCGAATTTCATGAAGCTGCCCCTGTAACGGTAATCGCGCGGCAAACCCGGCTGTGAAATTCAGGCGCGCCTTCGGCAAATGCGAGCGCCCAATAACGATTAACGCCGTCGGCATCTTCGATGATCGCGTTTAATGCCACCGACGCCGGCACCGCCAAAGCTGACCGAATATCAGCGACCACGTGCAATTCGCGCTCACGGGCTGACACTGCGATCTCCACATTTGCCGGGGCATCACGCATGCCGACGCGAAAATCATCGAAATCATAACAAGCCCAGCGTTTCGACGGAGACAAATTGAATTCACGATAACCAGGGCTGTTCGACGGTTGCCAAAAAATTTCAAAGCATGTTGTTCGCCAGAGATTATCGGTGCGGGCGCAATCGTTTCTGAGCTGAGGGATTATGATCCGGCTTACGTCGCCGGTTGCCACAAAAACTGCCTGGCACCCCATCGGCGTCGCTCTTATCGACGCTTCGATTGCGGTAATCGAGCCGCGGTCGGACGATGGATGGCATTCGAGCCTGTGCATCTTGGTGCAATCATCGGTGTGCTGGCAAACGTCAACTGCCCCGCTTTTCTTTTGCGGTTATCGCCGTATGACCCGCGACATGCCTTACAAATCCGAACTGCTCCGATTGCTCGATACCCGTGGCTACATCCATCAGGTGACCGACGCTTCCGGACTCGATGCACTCGCGCAAACGCAAATTATTCCGGGCTATATTGGTTTTGACGCAACGGCTGCCTCGCTCCACGTCGGAAGCCTGGTGCAAATCATGATGTTGCGTCGGCTGCAGCAGGCTGGGCACAAGCCGATTGTCCTGATGGGCGGCGGCACGACAAAGGTGGGTGATCCGTCCGGCAAGGATGAATCACGCAAATTGCTGACCGATGCCGACATCGCCGCCAATATCGCAAGCATCCGCCGGGTGTTCGAACGGTTTCTGACATTTGGTGATGGCCCAACCGATGCCGTTATGGTCAACAATGCCGACTGGCTCGACACGATCGAATATATCCCCTTCCTGCGCGAGGTCGGCAAGCATTTCACGATCAACCGGATGTTGACGTTCGACTCCGTCAAGCTGCGGCTTGAGCGCGAACAGCCGCTGACATTCCTCGAATTTAACTACATGATCCTGCAAGCCTATGATTTCCTCGAACTCTCACGCCGCAGCGCCTGTCGTTTGCAAATGGGCGGGAGCGATCAGTGGGGAAATATCATCAACGGGATCGAACTGACCCGCCGTGTCGACAGCACTCAGATGTTCGGTCTGACCACACCACTGATCACGACGGCCGATGGCGGCAAGATGGGTAAGACCGCAGCGGGCGCCATTTGGCTCAATCAGGATGCGCTTCGGCCATATGATTACTGGACGTTTTGGCGGAACACCCAATCGGCGGACATCGGCCGTTTCCTGCGATTATTTACTGACCTGCCGCTCGATGAAATTTCACGACTCGAAGCACTGCGCGGCGCCGAAGAAAATGATGCCAACAAAATACTCGCCGATGCCGCGACGGAGTTGGCACATGGCAACGCGGTTAAAGGCGATGCGCTGCCGACGATCGTCGGGTCTCATACTCACGTCGATGCGCTGATCGCGCTCGATTTTGTCAAATCAAAAGGCGAAGCGCGTCGGCTGATCGACGGCGGCGGCGTTCGCGTCGACGGCGAAAAGGTGACCGAAGACGGACTGATCCTGCCAGGCGCAGAACCGATTCGCATTTCGGCCGGTAAAAAGCTGCACGGGCTCATTGTACGGTAAGCGCGCGCTTAACTGCCTCCGTTTACCCGCGCAGTGCTTCGTTTATGGCATAGCTGAGCGATGACGATGACCGCGCCCGATCTGACAAGTCAGATGCTCGACACCGAACGACGCAAACGCGAACGCGCATCGGTCGCACTCGACACGTTGATGTGCGACCGTGAGGGGCGAACGTTCGGCGCGCAGATCCTCAATCTTTCGAATGGCGGTCTGATGGCCGTTACCGAAGCGCCGCTGTGTGAACGCGATCCGGTTCGGGTCGACTTGCCGACAATCGGATGGATACGCGCAACGGTCGTGTGGGTTCTCGGTGACCGCGTTGGTCTTCAGTTTCGCGATCCGATCGACGCGGACGAACTTGCGGTCTTTTGCAAACTATTTGCTTAGCCAGACCGGAGCAGAGCAACGGCGGCGTCACGTTCGAATAAATACAGAACTGTCCGCGCGGCCTGTCCCCGTGCGCCGTCCAGCCCACCATCACGATCGACCAGCAGCCGCGCATCGTCAGTGGCAATCGGGCTGAATGCGTGCACTTGTTCGGCTGTCGCCAGGCGGAAGCGCGCATCGCCCGACTGCTTTGTGCCAAGCACTTCGCCGCTGCCGCGCAGCCGCAAATCCTCTTCGGCGATCCGAAATCCGTCGTTGGTCTCGCGCATCAGCGCAAGCCGCGCTCGCGCAGTCTCACTCAATTCATTGCCACGCAGAAGCAGGCAGACCGATTTCTCTGCGCCCCGGCCGACGCGTCCACGCAACTGGTGCAACTGCGCGAGTCCAAATCGCTCGGCGTCTTCAATAATAATCAGTGAGGCATTCGGTACATCGACACCAACTTCGATCACAGTCGTCGCAACAAGTATTTTCAGTGCACGACCCGCGAATGATTCCATGACCGCATCTTTTTCTGGTCCCTTCATCCGGCCATGTACCAGGCCAACGATGTCGCCGAACCGGGATCGCAGCGATGCAGCACGCGCCTCCGCGGCGGCACGGTCGGCCATTTCATTTTCTTCGACCAACGGACAAACCCAGAATGCCTGCTTGCCGGATGCGATATGTCGATCAAGCCCCGCGACCACGTCATCGATCCGATCGGAAGCGATGACGCGCGTTTCGACCGGCGACCGTCCGGGCGGCATTTCATCGATGCGGCTGACATCCATTTCGCCATAATTGGTCAGCGTCAGCGTGCGCGGAATCGGGGTTGCCGTCATGGCGAGCAAATGTGGCGGGGTTTCCGCCTTGCTCGTTAGCAACAGACGCTGCGACACACCGAAACGATGTTGCTCGTCAACGATCGCCAGACCCAGCTTTCGATACGACACAGCATCCTGAAAAATAGCATGCGTGCCAATCAGGATGTCGATGCTGCCATCGGCAAGACCCATCAGCGTTGCCTCGCGCAAGCGACCTTTGTCGCGGCCGGTCAATACGGCGATCCGTACATCGACACCCGCGAGCAGCCGCGAAATGCTATCGAAATGCTGGCGTGCTAGTATTTCGGTTGGCGCGAGCAAGGCGCCTTGTGCACCGGCTTCGACCGCAATGAGCAATGCGTGAAGCGCAACGAGCGTTTTACCCGACCCGACGTCGCCCTGGAGCAGGCGAACCATCGGTGTCGGTTGCGCCATGTCACCGGCGATTTCGTCGATCGTGCGCCGTTGTGCATTTGTGAGCTGATAGGGCAGCCGCAATGCCTTGCGGTGCCGACCGTCACCCACCAGCGGCATGCCCCGTCGCCGCCGCGATGATGCGCGCACCAGCATCAGCGCAAGCTGGTTGGCAAAGACTTCGTCATAGGCAAGCCGGTCGCGTGCCGCCGCATCGTCAGGGGTGTGATGTGCGGTCTCAACAGCTGCTCGCCATGCTGGCCATTGCCGTTGGGCGACAAGGCTTGGTTCGATCCATTCAGCAAGCGTCGGGGCGCGCGCGATTGCCTGTTCGGCCAGCTGTCCGATTCTTCGCGAGGTCAGCCCTTCGGACAACATGTAAATTGCCTCTTTTAGAACGACCGGCTCGCTTGGTTCCAATATCTGATCCGGGTGCACCATCTGCCGCTCTTGCCCGTAAAGCTCGAGCTTTCCGGTGACGAGCTTCCGCTCGCCAAGCGGCAAAAGCTTGCGGGCATATCCGGTGTGATTACCGAAATAGGTGATGCTCAGATAATCGCCCGCACTGTCGACGGCTTGCACACGCAAAGGGCCACGCTGGCCGTTCTGCTTGTAGTCAACCGGGGTAATAACGACGCCAATCTGCGTTCCCGGGACAGCATCGTCGAGCCGGTCGACGCGCGTCCGAACAACCGAACCTGTCGGCAAATGAAACAGGACGTCGATGACACGCTCAAGTCCCAACCGCGCGAGCGGTTTTGCAAGCGCCGCGCCGACGCCTTTCAGGACTTCGATTTCGGCGAATAGCGGATTGAGAAGGTCGGGTCGCATGGTTAGGGGAAGTCTATACCAACCTGCCCGCATTTGTCGCCGGCGGGTATTTTGCATTGGAGAATGTTTTTGGACCGCGAAACTCGCCTGAAACGACTGCGCTTTCGCAGCTGGCACCGCGGCACCAAAGAAGCCGACATGATGGTCGGCGGCTTTTTCGATCGATATTCCGACGAATGGAGCGACGAAGAAATCAGTTGGTACGAACGCCTGATCGATGAGGAAGATGTCGACATCATGGCGTGGGCAATTGGCAGCAAGGCGCCACCCGAACACGCATCGGGCGCCATGATGACGGCGATGCAGCGTCTCGATTATATCTCGACACCCGAATGACCGACATCGCCCGTATCAAGCAAGCGTCGGCGCCGCTGACGCTGGTCGGTGTACCCGACGGCTTCTTACCTCTGCTGATGGCCGATTTGACACGTGCCGCCGAAACCCGCGCGGTTCTCATCGCAGCGGACGATGCTGCGTTGCGAGCAGTTGCCGATGCAGCGTCGTGGTTCGCGCCAGAAATCGAAATCCTGCAATTTCCGGCGTGGGATTGCCTGCCCTATGATCGTGCATCGCCCAGCTTGCGCGTAACGTCGGAACGCATGGCGACTTTATCCGCCTTGCAGGCAAAATCTGCCAAACCGCAATTGCTGATCACGACGGTCAATGCCGTCACACAGCGCACGTTGACGCCGTTTCGGCTTCGCGCGCTCACCGCAAAGCTGGCGCCCGGCGAACGAATCGACCGCGATGCACTCGCGGCTCTGCTGTCGGCGAATGGCTATGTGCGCAGTGAGACTGTTGCCGATGCCGGTGATTTTGCGGTGCGCGGCAGCCTCGTTGATCTCTACCCCGCTGGAATGCCGCATGCGCTGCGTCTCGATTTTTTCGGTGACGAAATTGAAAGTGTCCGCGCTTTCGATCCGGCCGATCAGCGCACGATCGCAAGGGTGGATAGTTTCACGCTGCTGCCCGCGTCTGAATCGCTCCTCGATGACGAAACGATCAAACGATTCCGCTCGCGTTATCGCGAAGCATTCGGCGCAACAGCGACGGGCGATCCGCTTTATCAGGCAATAAGCGAGGGGCGTCGACTGTCGGGAATGGACCATTGGCTGCCACTCATCGAAGAGAAATTATCGACGCTTTTCGACCATCTGACTGACCGCGACATCATTGTCCGCGACGCCGGGAGCCCGGGCGCTGCGGAGGCGCGCTTCGATGCCATTACCGACTATCATGCCAACCGCGTCCGTGCGGCGTCATCCGATCCTGGCAGCTACCGGCCACTTTCGCCTGCTTCGCTTTATCTGACGTCGGGCGAATCGGACGCGATTATTTCTGCGCGCCCGATCCATCTGACCACTTCCTATCAAGAACCCAATTCGCCGGCGGTCATAAATTTTGCGATCGAAAGTCCGCGTGACTTTGGCCCCGAACGCAGCCGTTCCGAAAATGTTTATGATGCGCTCAGCGACTATTCCAAAAAGCTCGCGCCCACGGGACTCATCCTTGCGAGCTACTCGGTGGGGTCGCGCCAGCGGATAGCAGGATTACTTGGCGAACACGGGCTCGATCGGGTCGCTATGGCCGACAGCTGGCAGGAAGCTCAGGGGATCGCTGCGCAAGCCACTCTCGCGCTTGTCGTCGTGCCGCTCGAACACGGCTTTACGGCGTCTGCGGTTGCGATCGTTACCGAGCAGGACCTGCTTGGCGACCGGCTTGTCCGCCGCGCCAAGCGCAAGAAGAGCGCCGATGCGTTTCTTTCCGAACTGGCAATGCTCAGCCCCGGCGATCTGGTCGTTCACCGCGATCACGGCATCGGCCGGTACGAAGGGCTGACGTCGATCCCGGTGGGCAAATCGCCGCACGATTGCGTCGCGCTGACTTATGCCGGCGGTGACAAATTGTTTGTGCCGGTCGAAAATCTCGATGTCCTGTCGCGCTATGGCTCAGAGAGCGACGGCGTGCCGCTGGATCGGCTCGGCGGCGAGGCTTGGCAGCGTCGCAAATCGAAAATGAAGGAGCGCATTCGCGAAATTGCAGGTGAACTGATTGCGGTTGCTGCCGAACGTGCGCTGCGCCCCGCCGATGTCATTGAACGCGATGGCAGCTTCAATGAATTTGTCGGTCGTTTCCCCTATCAGGAAACCGATGACCAGGACCGAGCAATCGAAGATGTGCTCGGCGATCTGGCCAGCGGCACACCGATGGACCGCCTCGTTTGCGGCGACGTCGGTTTCGGCAAAACCGAAGTTGCGTTGCGGGCTGCGTTCACTGCGGCGATGGCAGGGCATCAGGTTGCGCTCATTTGTCCGACCACGCTGCTCGCGCGCCAGCATCACAGGACATTCGTGGAGCGGTTTCAGGGCTTCCCGCTGAATGTCGGTCGTTTGTCCCGCCTTGTTCCCGCCGCCGAAGCGAAAACGACAAAAGAGCGGATCGCCGATGGTCAGGTCGACATCGTTGTCGGTACGCATGCGCTCCTGACCAAAGGGTTGGAATTCAAGCGCCTCGGCCTTGTTATCGTCGACGAGGAACAGCGTTTTGGTGTGACTCACAAGGAGCGTTTGAAAGCACTCAAAACCGATGTGCACATGCTCACGCTTACGGCCACACCGATACCGCGCACGCTTCAGATGGCGATGTCTGGGCTGCGCGAATTGTCAGTGATCCAGACACCGCCCGTCGATCGGCTTGCCGTCCGGACCTATGTCATGCCGTGGGATCCGGTTGTTCTTCGCGAAGCACTTCTCCGTGAACATTACCGCGGCGGGCAGAGTTTTTTCGTGACGCCGCGAATTGCGGATTTGCCCGACATCGAGGAGTTTTTGCGCAAGGAAGTCCCCGAAGTCCGAATGGTGACAGCGCATGGGCAAATGTCACCGACCGACGTCGAAGAGCGCATGTCGGCATTTTATGACCGAAAATATGATGTCCTTCTTTCGACAACGATCGTTGAATCCGGGCTCGACATCCCCAGCGCCAATACGCTCGTCATTCACCGTGCCGATCGTTTCGGTCTTGCACAGTTATACCAGCTGCGCGGCCGCGTGGGGCGCTCGAAAACGCGGGCATATGCCTATATGACCACTGGATCGGGGCGCCAGATGACAGAGGGCGCTGAAAAACGCCTCAAAGTTCTCAGTGATCTCGACAGTTTAGGCGCAGGCTTTCAACTGGCGTCGCATGATCTGGATATTCGCGGCGCCGGAAATCTGCTGGGTGACGAACAGTCGGGACATATCAAAGAGGTGGGCTTTGAACTGTATCAAGCAATGCTCGAAGAAGCGATTATCGAAGCCAAGGCTGGGGGTATCGTGGCGGCGCGCGCAGCCGACCTCAGCCCGCAAATCACCGTCGATGCGCCGATCCTGATCCCGGAAGATTATGTCCCTGATCTCGACTTGCGCATGAGCCTTTATCGTCGGATCAACGACCTGTCCGATGCCGGCAATATCGAAGCATTTGCCGCTGAAATGATCGACCGATTTGGCCCCCTGCCCGAGCCTACTGAAAACCTGCTCACGCTTATAAAAATAAAGCTGAACGCGCGAGCGGCTCAGATTGCCAAGATCGACGTCGGGCCAAAGGGTGCACTGGTCAGTTTTTGGAACGACCAATTCCCGAATGTCGAGGGGCTGTTGGGATATGTCGATCGGTTGAAGGGCGTTGCCAAACTTCGCCCCGACATGAAACTTAGCATTGCCCGTGAGTGGGACGGTCCCAAGGGACGGCTCAATGGTGCACTGCAATTATCGAAGGGGCTGGCAAAGCTTGTTCCGGCTCGCTGAGCAATGCAAATTGCGCTAGAAGACACTATGCAACATGTATCCGACATTCTTGACGAGTATGAATTTCTCGACGGCGATGATCGCTATCGGCTGCTGATCGATCTTGGGCGCACACTTGCGCCAATGCCTGACGCGCTGAAAACCGATGCCACACTTGTCCGCGGCTGTTCGGCCAGTGTGTGGGTTTATCCGACGCATGTCGATGGCGACCGTTTGCATTTCCTCGCGGACTCGAATGCTGCGATCACCAAAGGAATCATCGCGCTTGTGCTCGCAACAGTGCAAGACCAGACCGCTGACGAGATCGCCAAAACTGACATCGATGCCGCGCTGGCACCGTTCGGATTGAAAGCGCAATTGAGTTCGAACCGAACGCAGGGAATTCCCAATATGATCGCGTTGATCAAATCGACTGCCGAGCGATTACTCGTTTAGCGCGGACACGATCACATCGACCGGTGTTCCGCCCTTCACGATGATCCATTCGCTCGAGCGCCGCGTATCCACAATTGTCACGGCGTTTTTGGGGCACACGCCAAGACACGTGACCCGCACAACGCCGACACCAGCTTTACGCCCCTTGCCGAACACAGCACGCAAAGCCTTGAAAAGCGAAGCCTTGCCTTTGGGCCCGAAGCCGCCACCTATTTTTCTTGAGCATTTTTCACAAACGAGGACTGTCTGTGCCCAGTTCGATTTTGCGATCTTGATCATCAGGTGGCGGTGCGCCGTTCCTCGGCAGTACGCAAAACCTCCCATGCTGCCTGAATTGCACGGAAATGTTCCGCCGCTTTGGCATCATTGGGTTTGATATCGGGATGATTCGCTTTGGCTAGTCGTCGCCAAGCGCCGCGTGCGTCTTCAAACGTCGCGTATGACTCGAGTTCAAGGACAGCCAGCGCCCGCATTTCGTCGCGCGACCGTGTGCCGTCGCCCGCCGCGCCCCATCCGTAATGCGATGCTGCGGTGTAGGCTGAAGCGGTCCGCCCCATTTCCGCCTCACGCGCAGCAGTATCTTCGGCACTAAGCCCTTCGAAATAATTATAGCCCTGGTTATATTCGGCCGCATGTTTTTCGCAGAAATACCAGCGATCGGGCGAATTGGGCGATTTCGGTGCGGGACGATCACCCGGTTCGTCACAATTGTGCCGGTCGCAGATTCGCACGGTCGTCGCCGCGGTATCGCTGCCATAGCCTCGCCAGCGCGGGAAGCCCCAGTCAAGTGAGCGAGATGAAGATCGAGCCATCCCAACAGCCTAGGGAACGAAGACAAAAAGCGCCAGAGGGTCTGTAAGCCGGTTTCTGTCCTCACAGTCCGATTACTCGATCCGTGATTTTCGACCATTCCTCTGCGAACGTCGATGCCGACGTCCTCTAGCAACCAACCCGGACAACAGAAGCGAGGCGCTCCATATGCCGTCCCTATTCGGTCTTGCTCCCGGTGGGGTTTGCCCTGCCAGTCCTGTTACCAGAACTGCGGTGTGCTTTTACCACACCGTTTCGCCCTTGCCGCGCCGAAGTGCGGCGGTCTGTTTTCTGTGGCACTTTCCCTCAAGTCACCCTGGCCGGACATTATCCGGCACCGTCCCTCTGTGGAGCCCGGACTTTCCTCGTGTTTCCACGCGGTCGCCCGACCCTCTGGCGCCACCGCTCTAGTCGTCGCCAGTTGGTTTGGGAAGCAGCAACGCCAAAAGGATCGACCGGCATTCGCCATCGATCGTGCCGTCGATCAATTCGGGACGAAAACGGCGCTGAAATGCGACGATTGCCGCCAGAGCGTCAGTCATGTCGTAGCCGAATCGCTCGAGCGCAAGCAAAAAGCCAGCATCGCTCCAATGCGGGTCCATCAGCCCCTTGGTCGGACGTGGCAGCGCTAACCGAAGTTTGGCCAGCCGGTACCATGGGAATAACTCCCCCGGATCCTGTTTGCGCGCCGGCGCGATGTCCGAATGTCCAACGACATTGCCGCGAGTGATGCCGTGGCGTTTCACGATGTCGTTGACGAGGGGGACCAACGCATCGATCTGCGCTTCGGGAAACGGACGATAGCCGAACTCGTGCCCGGGATTGACGAGCTCAATTCCGATGCTCGATGAATTCAGATTATCGACCCCGCGCCAATGTGACTTGCCAGCGTGCCAGGCGCGTTTGTCCTCAGCAACCATGCGGACGACCTGTCCATCCTCAGCAACAAGATAATGCGCCGAAACTTTCGCAGCTGGATCACACAGTCGCTGGATCGCGCTCGCCGCATCCTGCATGCCGGTATAGTGCAGCACGAGCACTGAAACCGGCGCATCGCGTTCATCGAAATTCGGGGACGGCGTTTCGATCATTGGCCCTCGCGCGCATTCGGCCCATTCGTCTTAGCCAGCAAGTCATGCGTCGCCAAGTGCATGGTTACCGGTCAGGCAACGCGGCGCTGCGACTGGTCGGACCGTCCCGACGCGACATAAAGTCCGCGAAGACTGGGATCAGCAGAAAATCGACCTGTTTGCCCGATCACCGTTTCACCCGCACCCAGCATCAATATGCCATCGGGCGCAAGTGCATCGTTTAGACGTTCGAACACCGCGCGACGCGCGTCTGGCGCAAAATACATGAGCACGTTGCGGCACAAGATCACATCGAACTGACCCGGCGGCGGTGTCATCAAACTGTGCGTGGCAAAGCGCACCATGCGCCGCAGTCGATTATCGACCACCCATTCGTCGCCCTCCTGCTGAAACCAGCGCAGCATCGTCCGTGCGGGCAAGCCGCGTTGAATTTCGAACTGCGAATATCGACCACTGCGTGCTTGCGTCACAGCGGCTGCACTGACGTCGGTTGCGGCAATATCGACCGACCAGCCCGCCCAGTGCGCCTCGGCTTCGCGCAGCATGATTGCCAGCGAATATGGCTCCTGTCCTGTTGAGCAGCCCGCCGACCAGATTCGGAGCTTTTTGCTGTCGCGTCGTGCCGATCGGATGCGGTCGAACGCCGCGCCACTCAACAGTTCATAGACACCCGGGTCACGAAAGAATGACGTTTCGTTATTCAACAATGCTTCGACAACGCGCGTCGCGAGCACGTCGTCTTTGGCCGATACGAGTTCGGCCACTAAACCTTCGATACCATCCCGACCGATGCTGCGAGCAACCGGTTTCAATGCTGTTTCGATCCGCCATTGCCGCCCGGCGACGAGCTGCTGCCCCGTGCGTGCTTCCAGCAATCCACCCAAAATGCGTGTCGCCGCGGCGTGGCTGGTCGTCATTTCGCGACGCAGCGGCTGGAGGCATAAAGTGCGAGATCAGCCGGCGCCGCAATCAGGCTGGCAAGGCCGGCTCGTGCGATCGTGCCCGGCATGCCCCAGACAGCTGACGAATCGCTGTCCTGGACAATTACGGTGCCACCATTCCGAACAATTGCAGCGGCACCGTTTTCGCCGTCGCGCCCCATGCCCGACAAGATAATCGCGAGCGCCCGTTCGCCGAAAAGCTCTGCAACGCTATTCAGCATGGGGTCGACCGACGGACAGCATCGCGATATCGTTGCGTGGTCGAGTAGTTGAACAGCCGTCGCGTTTCCGTGACGCACGATGCCCAAATGCCGGTCGCCTGGCGCGACAATGATCGTGTTGGCTTCGACCAACATTCCTTCATTCGCGACACGCGTATAACGTCCCGACAATGTCGCGATCTGTTCGGCAAAAAACGGCATAAAACTGGCCGGAAGATGCTGCGTAATGAGAAAGGGCAGGTCAAATTCGCTGGGCAGAGCACCGAACAGCGCGGCGAGCGCGTGAAGTCCGCCCGTCGATGCACCGATCGCAACGCATGACAGCGCTGTATCGGGGGCTGGCCTGATGGCCTCGGAAACAGGTAAAACGGCCACATCGGGAGGCGTGACTTTGCCGAGGCGCAACATTTTTTGGATCAGCGCCAGATTAAAATGCTGCCCGAACGCGCCAACCTCTGGCTTGGCCAACGTATCCGCGGCGCCCAGCGCGAGAGCTTTGAGCGTTGCTCTTGCACCGGCGCCAGCGAGCGTCGAGACGATTAGGATTTTCGCGCCATTGCTTCGAACGATCAGTTCTGGGAGTGCCGCGAGTCCGTCAAGGCCGGGCATCTGAATATCGAGCAGGACGATGTCGACCGTGACGCTGGCGAGCCGCTCGATCGCTCTGCGCGCGCTGTCGACCGCATCGACAACCTCGAACGCTTGTGTCTCAGACACGATTCTCGTCAATGCGGCACGCGCAACAGCGGAATCATCGACAATCAGAACGCGAATAGGCGATACCGTATCAACGGGTGAACGGTCCGAACGGAGCGATACCGCCATTTCGCCGTGCCTTACGCAGCGCCAACGATTTGGAGCTTGCTGGCAAGCGTTTCACGGTCGAACGGCTTCATGATATATTCGTCAGCGCCGGCATCGAGTGCCGCTCGGATATGCGCCTGTCCGTTTTCAGTTGTGCAAAAAACAATCTTCGGCTTGTCTGCGCCACTACTGCGAAGCGCGCGCAGGAACTCCATGCCGTTCATGACCGGCATGTTCCAGTCGAGAAGAATAACATCGGGTCGCGAGACTGCACAGGATTCGAGCGCTGCCTTGCCATCTTCCGCCTCCGACACATCGAAATCGAGTGCCTCGAGGATATGACGAGCAACTTTTCGAATAACTTTCGAATCGTCAACGATCAGGCATGTTTTTGACACTAAGCGACACCTTTATTGCGCCGTATCGGCGCTCTTTTCTGGCTTAATCGACAATGGTGATCGGGCGGTTAATGCGTCACGCCGCCTGGGCCAGTGGTCCCGCCAAAAGTCGCACTGGATCGATCAGAACGGCAAAACCATGTGCGGTGTCGACCGCGCCAACCGCAACGTCATGCCAGTGATCCGCCGGTGGAGCATCAAAAGGCATTATTTCGCCGATCGGTGTGACCACTTCAACGATCGAGTCGACGCGCAGCGCATATCGATGTCCAGCGCTGTCGATGATGATTGCACGATTGCCGGTCGATTTGGCTCTGAGCCCGACCGCCGCGGCCGCGTCGATGACCGTCAAAACCCGGCTGCGCACAGCAGCCACGCCGATGATGTGGTCGGGTGCCAGCGGAACACGGACAACTTGCCATAAATCGACGATCGCTTCGATCGCTGCGGCGTGGATCGCCACCCTTTCTCCCGCAATAATTGCAACGAGAACAAGCGCGCTCATGCCTTCCTCCGCTTCATTGTCGAAACGGCGGAGTGCCGCGGCCAGGCGAGAAGCGGCGTGGGCCGTCCTTCGATCATCACAAAGCCCTCAATCTGGTCGTCGTCGACGGACGAAACGTCGGCGAGTGGCGCAAGATCGTGGACGCTCGCCACCGGATAACCGACCGACCGGTCG
>JANLWD010000257.1:0-7352 GCA_031364345.1 Sphingomonas sp. | reverse complement strand
CCCTCCAGCAAGGACTGAAGGGGAGTGGCAGTGCACTGTGGCTCCCCTCCACGCCTGCGTGGAGGGGCTGGGGGTGGCTCCTATTCTTCCTATCGCTCGTAATTGTCCGCCACGAACCGGTCGAGCAACCGCACACCATATCCCGTCGCACCCTTGTCCCAAACCGCACCCGGTTTCGACGCCCAGACCATCCCGGCAATGTCGAGATGCGCCCATTTCACGCCCTCATCGACAAAGCGCTGGAGGAACTGCGCTGCCGTGATCGATCCCGCTTCGCGCGGCCCGACATTTTTCATGTCGGCAATGGGGCTGTCGATCAGCTTGTTATAGGCATCGCCCAGCGGCATCCGCCACAGCGGGTCACCCGCGGTCGCGCCCGCTGCCGTCAATTGCGTCGCCAGCCCATCATCGTTGGCAAACATCCCGCCATATTCATGACCGAGCGACACGATGATCGCGCCCGTCAGCGTGGCCAGATCGATCATCACTTTGGGCGCATATTTGCGCTGCACCCAGGTCATCGCGTCGCACAGGATCAGGCGGCCTTCGGCATCGGTGTTTATCACTTCGATGGTCTGCCCCGACATCGACGTCACGACGTCACCGGGACGCTGCGCATTGCCGTCGGGCATATTTTCGACCAGCGCGCAGACGCCAACGACATGCGCGTTGGCCTTACGCCCGGCAAGTGCTTTCATCGCGCCAACGACGGCGCCCGCACCGCCCATGTCCCATTTCATGTCTTCCATGCCGCCGGGTGATTTCAATGAAATGCCCCCCGTGTCGAACGTCACGCCCTTGCCCACGAACACCACCGGCGGCGGCGTCGCCCCACCGGTCCCATCCCAGCGCATCGACAACAGCCGCGACGGCCGTGACGACCCCTGCCCCACGCCCAGAAGCGATCCCATGCCGAGCGCACGCATCGCATCATCGTCCAGAACTTCGATTTCGATACCCAGATCGGCGAGATGCATCACGCGTTCGACGAAGCTTTCGGGATAAATGATATTCGCCGGCTCGCTGACCAGTTCACGCGTCAGCGACATGCCAGCGATTATCGCCTCTGCGCGTTGCAGCGCCGCCCCGGCATCAGGATCATTGGTCACGATCGCAATGTTGTTCAGAGTCGGCTTCTGCTTGGCGCTCAACTTCGTGCGATATCGGTCGTGCCGCCAGCCACGCAGCACCAGGCCGGTGGCAAGCCGCGCGACTGCCTCTGCACTTGCGGCACCGGCGTCGACGACAAGCGCCGTTTCGCCCGATGTCAATAATCGCGCCGTGAGCGCGCTTCCCGCCTTTTCATATTCTTCAATCGTGCCTTTGCCGATCCCGGCCACCAACAGGCGACGGGCGACGCCCGCGTCGGCATGGACATATTCTATGATGCTTCCCGCATCACCTTCGAACCGGGACATTTTGGCACCCGCGGCAAGAGCGGCGCCGTGCGGCAGTCCGTCCAGATCGGTGCTTTTATCAGCGAGAAAAACAAGCGTGCTGTATTCTGCGGGGCGGGTCGAAATCAGGGAAACGTGCATGAACGGCCTTTGATCGGTGGGATTCGCGGTGGTCACCGTGCTGTTAGCGTCAGCGGACGCGATGCGCAAAAGCGATCATTGCCGAACGCGCACCGCTGCGATAGGCGCCGCAACGGGGTTAACGTGCCGGCAAGGTTCCGGAGCCATAGGAAGCCAGGTGTTACGCAAAGCGATTGTCCTGCTGGCTCCATCCGTGCTTGCGCTTCTCGCGCCAACAAGCGCGGGCGCACAGTCGAGTGCGGAGGCTGCAGCAAGCGATCAGATCGATTTTGCGGCTGATTCGCTGAGTTATGACAGCGAAGCTGACATCGTGACGGCAACCGGTAATGTCCGCATGGTGCGCAACCTCGATGATGTTCGCGCCGACCGGGTAATCTGGAACCGCAAAACCGGGCAGGTTCGCGCCGAAGGTAATGTCGCGGCCCGGACTGCAGCCGGCGACACGCTTTACGGCGACAATGCGATCCTGACCGATACGCTCAAAGACGGTATCGTCGAAAACCTGCTGCTTGTGCTCAGTGACGGCGCGCGGCTTGTCGCCCGGACCAGCGAGCGCAAGAATGACGTGACCACGCTCACGCAGGCCGCTTATTCGCCATGTCCGGTCGTCGACAGCGATAATTGCCCGCGCACGCCCAGCTGGCAAATTTCCGCCGTGAAGATCATCCACGATCCGATCCGCAAGGAAATCCTGTTCAAAAACGCACGGCTCGAACTGTTCGGCGTCCCGCTGTTTGTCGTGCCCAGCCTGTCGCAACCGCTCGGCACCGATGGTCGCGGTGGCTTTCTCATACCTGATTTGCGGTACACGCGGACGAACGGGCTCGAACTCGCGCTGCCTTATTATTTGCGGCTGCGATCGAACCGCGATCTCACGATCACCCCGCATATTTACAGCAATGCGCTTCCCGCGGTCGAAGCAAAATATCGCGGCCTTACCGAACATGGCGCGTATCAGATCGGCGGCATCGCGACCTATGGCTCACGAATTCCGACGGTCACGACAACGACGGCCGCACAACGGGCCTTTCGGGGTTATGTCGATGCGAGCGGACGTTTTCAGCTCGATCCGCAATGGAGCGTCAGTGGATCGATCCGACGCGCCACCGACCGCACTTTTCTGCGCCGTTACGATATTTCGCGCGATGACCGGCTCCGCTCGACGTTGCGGCTCGAACGCATCGACACGAAAAGCTATTTTGCGCTGACGGGATGGTCAGTGCAAACTCTGCGCAGCGGCGACGCGCAGGGGCAGATTCCCGTCGCCCTTCCCGAAGTCGATTATCGCCGGCGGATAAACGATCCCGTTCTCGGTGGAAAATTCGATCTGCAATTGAACGCTCTCGCACTCGGGCGCTCGGCGGGACAAGACACGCAGCGCCTTTTTGCCGGCCTGCGCTGGGACCTGCGCAAAATCACGACGCTCGGGCAGGAAGTTCTGCTGACTGCTTATGGCCGTGGCGACGTTTATCACAGCGACGAAAATTTACGGACGACGACACTGCTTTATCGCGGCACCGGCGGCTATCAGACACGCGCGATCGGCGCGCTTGCCGCCGAAGTCCGCTGGCCGTTTATCGGCGCATTTCTCGGCGGAACGCAGCGGATCACGCCGCGTGCGCAGTTCGTCGCATCGCCGCGGACAAGCAACCTCAACATCCCGAACGAGGATGCGCGCGCTGTCGATCTCGAAGACAGCAATCTGTTCGCGCTCAATCGCTTTCCGGGTTACGACCGGTGGGAAGACGGGCCGCGCGTCACCTATGGCTTTGATTACGCCTTCGATGCGCCGGGTTGGGCGGTCACCGCCAATGTCGGCCAAAGCTACCGGCTCACGAATACCAACACGCTGCTGCCGGACGGCACCGGGCTCAGCAGCAAAGTGTCCGACATCGTCGGGCGCACGACGGTTCGATATCGCGAACTGGTCAGCGCGACCTATCGGTTCCGTCTCGACAAGGATAATTTCACGCCGCGGCGGCAGGAATTCGACGCAACGATCGGCAGCCGGTCGACTTATGCCACGCTCGGCTACCTTCGCCTGAACCGCAACATCGGGCCTGCGCTCGAAGATTTGCGTGACCGTGAGGAAGTCCGCATCGGCGGTCGTCTTCAGGTGTCGAAGTTCGTTTCGATCTTCGGCTCGGCCGTGGTCGATCTGACCGACCGGGCCGAAGACCCGCTGTCGTCGGCGGACGGTTACGAGCCCGTTCGGCACCGTTTGGGCATTGCCTACACCGATGAATGCCTCGATCTCGGGCTCACTTGGCGGCGCGACTATGATTCCACAGGCGATGCGCGCGCGGGCAACTCCTACCTGCTGAGGCTGGTATTCCGGGGTCTGGGCCGCTAAGCCTGCGTTCACCATCGCTTTGGCAAGGGGTCGCGATGGTTAAATTTTCAAGGAATTTTCGTCGCGTGAACTTCCGATCGAACATCATTGCCGTCGCCAGCATTACCATCGTCAGCGCGTTTGCGCTCCTTGCCACAGCCGGCTTTGCTCAGACGGTCGATGACCAAACGTCGGTGCCTGCCAACGCCGGGCTGAACTTGCCGACGGTGCTGACGACTTTTGGAAAAGTCGACCCGTATCTTCGCAAGGCGACGGCGATCGTCAATGGTGACATCATCACCGGCACCGACATCGACCAGCGTCTTGCACTGATCGCACTTGCCAACGGCGGCAAGATTTCGGCCGAAGAAACCGACCGTCTCCGGCTTCAGGTGCTTCGCAATCTCGTCGACGAAAAACTGCAGATTCAGGAAGCGAAAGCCAACGAAATCACGATCACGCCCGCTGAAATCAACAGCAGCTATGCGCGGATTGCCGAGCGGTTCAAGCGAACACCGGCCGCACTTGCCGCTTATCTGCGAACGCAGGGATCGTCCGAACGGTCGATCAAGCAGCAGATTCACGGCGAACTCGCGTGGAGCCGGGTGCTGCGCCGCAAAGTCGAACCATTCGTCAATGTCAGCGGCGAAGAAGTGCAAGCAATCATGGCGCGTCTCGAAGCATCGAAGGGCCAGAAAGAATTTCACATCGGTGAAATCTATTTGTCTTCGGCACCTGAAAATTCGAACGAAGTCATTGCCAATGCCCGAAAGATCATCGATCAAATCCGCAAAGGTGGATCGTTTGCGGCCTATGCGCGGCAATTTTCCGAAGCGTCGACGGCAGCAGTGGGTGGCGATCTCGGCTGGGTCCGCGCGCCACAGCTTCCCGATGCGCTCGCGCTTGCGGCTCAGGAATTGTCGGTTGGTCAACTCGCCGGCCCGATTGCTGTGCCCGGAGGCTTTTCGATCGTGTATCTGGTCGACAGCCGCCAGGTTCTGACCACTGATCCACGCGATGCCGTGCTCAATCTGCGCCAGATGTCGGTTAAGTTCGAGCCGGGCCTGTCGCCTGCGATGGCGACCGCGCGGGCCGAAGCATTTGCCAAGGCAACACAATCGATGGGCGGCTGTGGTCGCGTTGCCGAAGTTGCCGCCGCTCAGAAAGCCGAAGTCATCGACAATGATCAGGTCAAAGTGCGCGATCTTCCGGCACCGCTTCAGGAAATGCTTCTCAAATTGTCGATCGGTGAGGCAACGCCTCCGTTCGGGTCGCAAGCCG
This sequence comes from Sphingomonas sp., assembly GCA_031364345.1. GTDB lineage: Bacteria > Pseudomonadota > Alphaproteobacteria > Sphingomonadales > Sphingomonadaceae > Sphingomonas_O. The sequence goes on along the minus strand of JANLWD010000257.1, from coordinate 2,201 downwards.
AAGGCGTCCGTGTCCTTGTCCTGTGCGGCCGTGACGATGCGCAGGCCGCGGGCGGACCGTCGTTCGATCAGTTGATGGCCCAGATGGAAGAAACGCGCGTCAACCAACGTGCGCAGCGGTATCTGCGCGATCTTCGACGCGACGCGGTGGTGGAATATCGCTAGTCTTTATTCTGCCGATGCGCCGCTCGCCGTGGCAATGGGCGACCCCGCCGGCATCGGCCCTGAAATCATTGCAAAGGCATGGCTGCAGCGTGACTGTGCCGGACTGTCGCCGTTCTTTGCCGTCGGCGACATTCGTTCGATCGAAGCAGTCTGGCAGGGTCCGGTCGAAAAGATCGATGATCCGCGCCAGTCGGTCGACATGTTCGCGCGCGCCCTGCCTGTGATGCAGCTCGAAGACGCCGGGTCGATAACGCCAGGCGAGCCAAATCTCGAAGGCGCGCGATGCTCACTCGACTCGTTGGAACTGGCAGTCGGCATCGCGCGATCGGGAGCCGCCCGCGCGCTGATCACCGGACCCGTTTCCAAGACTCAGCTTTACGCGATCGGCTTTTCACATCCGGGTCAGACCGAGTTTATCGCTGAACGCTGCGGCATCGCTGCCGAAAATGCTGTCATGCTGCTTGCCGGACCGACGCTGAAAGTCGTGCCGGTGACGACACATCTGCCGTTGGCTGACGTGCCGGCTGCACTTTCTATTGACATGATTGTCGCGACGGGACGCGCAACCGTCCGCGGATTGCAGCGTAATTTCGGCATCGAAAATCCGCGACTCGCTTTTGCCGGGTTCAATCCGCATGCCGGTGAGAACGGTGCTCTGGGCCGCGAGGAAATCGACCTAATCGTACCTGCAATGGACATTCTGCGCGGCGAAGGCGTCGACGTCAGCGGCCCGGTTGCTGCCGATGCCATGTTCCACGCACGGGCGCGGGCCGGGTATGATGTCGCGATCTGCCTGTATCATGATCAGGCGCTTATCCCGCTCAAAACGCTCCATTTTGATGAAGGCGTCAACATGACGCTCAGCCTTCCGATCGTTCGGACGGCGCCTGACCACGGCACGGCATTCGGCATCGCCGGCAAGGACATGGCGAACCCCGGTGCGATGATCGCGGCAATCCGGATGGCGGCAGAGGCAACCGCATGTCGCGCCGATCAGGCGTGCCCGCAACTCGTCGTGTGAGCGGCGACCGACCGCAGGCGGCGCGCGCACCTTTACGCGACGTTATTGCGCGTTACGGCCTAACCGCCACCAAAGCGCTCGGTCAGAACTTCCTGCTCGACAGCCAGTTGCTCGACCGGATCGCAGCAGTGCCCGGCAATCTGGACGGGCAATCGGTCTATGAAGTCGGGCCTGGTCCAGGTGGCCTGACGCGTTCACTAATCGACGCCGGCGCGAATGTGACAGTCGTGGAGCGCGACCGGCGCTGCTTACCCGCACTCGCGGAACTTGGCGAAGCTCATCCAAATCGCCTGCGGGTGATCGAAGGCGATGCGATGGCCGTTACGGTGGCTGAGGTCATCGAGCCGGGCGGGCATATCGTGGCCAACCTCCCCTATAACATCGGCACGGCATTGCTGGTCGACTGGTTGACCGGCGAGCCGTGGCCGCCGCGCTGGGGATCGATGACACTGATGTTCCAGGCCGAAGTGGCCGAACGCATCGTCGCACCGTCGGGCACATCGGCCTTCGGGCGGCTCGCAGTCCTTGCACAGTGGCGAGGCAGCGCGCGGATCGCGATAAAAGTGCACCGGTCCGCATTCACGCCGCCACCCAAAGTCATGTCGGCCGTCGTCCACATCGTCCCCGCTGCCCAACCCGACGGCGCCAATTGTGCAACGATCGAGCGCCTGACCGCCGCAGCGTTCGGGCAGCGCCGCAAAATGCTGCGCCAAAGCGTCAAGTCGGTGCCGGGCGCACTTGCCGCCCTCGATACGCTCGGGATCGATCCGACGCGCCGTGCCGAGACGCTGACGGTCGACGATTTCGTCGCGATCGCGCGCCTGATCTAGTTCGGCTTGCTGACCGTGCCGACCGGGCGCGGCGTTACCTGCTGTGCCGACATCGCAGGACCGGTTGCGCTGCGTTCGATTGCAGCGGCAAGCGTCACTTGTTCGGGGCAGGTCGCAAGACACAATGTCTGGACCTTGGCGAGGTTTTCCTTTGCTTTGGTCAAAGCTCCTTTGCTGACCATTGCT
>JANLWD010000176.1:0-10435 GCA_031364345.1 Sphingomonas sp. | reverse complement strand
GCATCGCCGCCAAGCTCGCGGAGGAGTTTGGCGCTGAGGTTCGCCGATTGCAGGCCGGGCATGATGAGGACATTGGCAGGCCCCGACAGCCGGCTGAACGGGTAATTCGCCATCACTTGCGCATTCAGCGCAACGTCGGGCGCCATTTCACCCTCGAATTCGAACCCCACGCCGCGCGCTTCGAGGATCGCGACGGCCTCACGCAACGGTGCGAGCCAATTGCCCGACGGATTGCCAAAGGTCGAGTAACTGAGGAATGCAACGCGCGGTTCGTGCCCCATGCGCCGCGCGACCGCTGCTGTGCCGATTGCGATGTCGGCAAGTTCGGTTGCGGTTGGTCGTTCGTTGACGGTCGTATCCGCCATGAAAACCGTATGCGTCTGCCCGACGAGCACGTGGATGCCGAACGGCGTCTGTCCCTCGGCCGGATCGAGCACGCGGCGAATGTCGCGCATCGATTGCGCATAGGTCCGCGTCGTGCCGGTGATCATCGCATCCGCTTCGCCGAGTTTGAGCATCAACGCGGCAAAGATGTTGCGATCCTGATTGACCATGCGTTCGCATTCACGGCGGAGGTAGCCGCGCCGTTGAAGCCGCTCATACAGCTTGTCGACCATTGCGGGGACGAGCGGCGAATTGCGGCTGTTGTGGACTTCGAACGTCTCGGGCTTGTCGACGCCGAGCGCACGCAGTCGTTCATGCACGTCGTCGCGCCCGACAAGGATCGGCACGCCATAACCGCCATCCTTGAATGCGATCGCCGCGCGCAGGACGACTTCTTCTTCGCCTTCGGCAAAGACCACCCGCTTGGGGTGTGCGCGGGCGCCTTCATAGGCAAGGCTGAGCACCGAATTGGTCGGATTCAGGCGGCTGCGCAGCGTCTGGCGATACGCATCCATGTCGAGGATTGGCCGCGTCGCCACGCCCGAATCCATCGCCGCCTGCGCGACAGCCGACGAGACGACTTCCATCAGACGCGGATCGAACGGTGCCGGAATGATATAATCGCGGCCGAAATTCGACACGCGTCCGCCATATGCTGCGGCCACTTCTTCGGCGACTTGTTCGCGCGCGAGTGCGGCAATGGCGTGCGCGGCGGCAATCTTCATTTCCTCGTTGATCGCGGTTGCGCGCACGTCGAGCGCACCGCGGAAAATAAACGGAAAGCCCAGCACATTGTTGACCTGGTTGGGATAATCCGATCGCCCGGTGGCAACAATGCAATCGGGGCGCACGGCCTTGGCATCGGGCGGCGTTATTTCGGGATCGGGATTGGCCATGGCAAAGATGATCGGTTCGCGGGCCATCTTGGTCAGGAATGCCGGCGTCAGCGCGTCCTTTGCCGACAGCCCGAGAAACACGTCGGCGCCGTCGAGCGCTTCTTCGAGCGTGCGTGCATCGGTTTTTGCCGCATGCGCCGATTTCCACTGGTCCATGCCCGCTTCGCGGCCTTGGTAGATCACGCCGGTGCGGTCGCACATGATGACATTGTCGTGGCGGACACCCATTGCCTTGATCAGCGCGGTGCAAGCGATCGCCGCGGCGCCCGCGCCGTTGACGACGATCTTGACGTCTTTCATCGTGCGCCCGGTCAGGTGCATGGCATTGATCAGGCCGGCCGCGGTGATGATTGCGGTCCCGTGCTGGTCATCGTGCATGACCGGGATTTTCATCCGTTCCTTGAGCGCTTGTTCGATGATGAAACATTCGGGCGCCTTGATGTCTTCAAGATTGATCCCGCCAAAGCTCGGCTCGAGCAGCGCGACCGCTTCGATGAACTTGTCGGTGTCTTCGGTCGCGACTTCGAGATCGATCGAATCGACATCGGCAAAGCGTTTGAACAGGACCGCCTTGCCCTCCATCACCGGCTTCGACGCCAGCGCGCCGAGATTGCCGAGCCCAAGGATCGCCGTGCCATTCGAAATGACCGCAACCAGATTGCCCTTGGTCGTATAATCATAGGCCGTCGCGGGGTCGGCAGCGATGGCAAGCACGGGGACGGCCACGCCCGGCGAATAGGCAAGGCTCAAATCGCGCTGCGTCGCCATCGGCTTGGTCGCAACGATCTCCAGCTTGCCGGGCCGCCCCTCCGAATGGAACAGCAGGGCCTCGCGGTCCGAAAACTGAATGTTCGATTCGTCGCTCATGCCTGCCCTCTCGATTCACTTGGCGCTCTAGCGTAAGCGACCCGCGAATGGCCAGCACACCGACACCGATGATGGCGCAATATCATGCGTTGAAGGCGCAAGCCCCCGATTGCCTGCTTTTCTATCGGATGGGCGATTTTTTCGAATTGTTTTTCGACGATGCCCGCGCTGCCGCTGCCTGCCTCGATATCGCGCTGACTGCGCGCGGCGAACATGACGGTGAAAAAGTGCCGATGTGCGGCGTGCCCGTGCATGCCGCCGATGCTTATCTCGCGCGGCTGATCAAAGGCGGGCACCGCGTTGCGATTGCCGAACAGATCGAATCGCCCGCCGTCGCCAAAGCGAGAGGCGGCAAATCGATTGTGGCACGCGCGATCGTTCGTGTCGTCACCGCAGGCACATTGACCGAAGATGTTCTGCTCGATGGCAAGGCCGCGAACTGGCTGGTTGCGGTCGCGCAAGTCAGCGGCGCTTGTGGCATCGCCGCAGCGGACGTCTCGACCGGACGGTTCGAATTGTGCGAAGTCGGCGAAAGCGGGCTCGACGCCGAAATCGCACGGCTCAATCCGTCGGAAATTATTTCAGCCGAAAACCGCCCGCAAACCGATTTCAATTCGGCGCGCGGCGAAACCCGGCTGAAGGCGCTTCACAATGTCGCGACGCTTGACGGGTTCGGCCAGTTTTCCCGCGCCGAACTTGCGGCGGCCGCTGGCCTGCTTGCCTATCTCGATCATGCCGGAAAGGGGACGGTGCCGTTCCTCGCGCCGCCGGTCGGCCGCACGCGGTCGGCGCATATGGCAATCGATGCGGCAACGCGCGAAAGTCTTGAACTGACAGTCGCATCGGGTGGCACTCGCGCGGGAAGCTTGCTCGATTGCATCGATCGCACCGTCACCGGCGCTGGCGCGCGGATGCTTGCGGCCGATCTGTCGGCACCGTTGATGGATCGCGCCGCGATCGATGCGCGGCTCGACCTCGTCAGCCATTGGACACGTGACAGTGGCGCGCGCACCCATTTGCGCGAGATGCTCAAGCGCATCCCCGACATATCGCGTGCGCTCGCGCGGCTTTCGGCAGGCCGCGGCAGCCCGCGTGACCTCGGCAATCTGCGCGATGGCATGGCGGCGGCTTGGAATTTGCGCGAGATGCTGAGCCGCGACCCCGATCGCCCGCGACTTCTTGATGTTATGCTTCCCGCACTTGGCGGGCATGGCGCGCTCATCGACCTGCTTACTCGCGCGCTCATCCAGAGCCCACCGCTTGATACCAGCGCGGGCGGCTATATCGCGGCCGGTTATGACGCCGCGCTCGACGATCTGCGCGATACCGGTGGGCATGGCCGGCGCGAGATCGCGGCACTCGAAGCCCGTTTCCGCGTCAGCACGGGGATCCCAACGCTGAAAATCCGTCATAACGGCGTGCTCGGCTACCATGTCGAAGTGCCCGCGCGCGCTGCCGATCCGCTCATGGCGGCTGATTCGGGGTTCACTCACCGGCAGACTTTGGCGGGTGTCGTCCGGTTCAACGCGCCCGAACTGCACGACGTGGCAATGAAAGTGACGCAAGCCGGAACACATGCGCTTGCCGCCGAAGCGGCTCATTTCGAGGAACTGACTGCGCAAGCATTGCAGTCGGCAGTCACGATTGCCGCAACTGCCGACGCGCTGGCCCGGCTCGATGTCGCAAGCGCCAATGCCGAGCGCGCGGTCGAAAGCGGATGGTGTCGTCCGGTACTCGCTGACCAACCCTGCCTCGATATCGAAGGCGGCTGCCATCCGGTAGTCGAGGCAGCACTGGCGAAATCGGGAACGCGCTTTGTCGCCAACGACTGCGCGCTTTCGGACAATGATCGCTTGTGGCTTGTCACCGGCCCCAACATGGGCGGCAAATCGACTTTCCTGCGCCAGAATGCGCTGATTGCGGTGCTGGCGCAGGCGGGATGCTTTGTCCCTGCAACGCGCGCGACGCTTGGCCTTGTTGATCGCCTGTTCAGCCGCGTCGGCGCATCGGACAATCTGGCGCGCGGGCGATCGACGTTCATGGTCGAAATGGTCGAAACCGCCGCAATCCTGGCGCAAGCGACTGCGCACAGCTTCGTTATCCTCGACGAAGTCGGGCGCGGCACATCGACCTATGATGGCCTCGCGATTGCCTGGGCGGTGGTCGAAGCAGTGCACGAGGTCAATAAATGCCGATGCCTGTTCGCCACGCATTATCACGAACTCACCCGGCTCGCCGAAAAGCTCGACGCGCTTTCGCTCCACCACGTCCGGGCGCGCGAATATAAGGGCGATCTCGTACTGCTCCACGAACTTGCGACCGGCCCGGCGGATCGCAGTTACGGCATTGCCGTCGCACGACTGGCGGGAATGCCGCCCGCTGTGCTGGCACGCGCGAAAGCCGTACTTTCCAAACTCGAGGCCGGCCGCGCCGCGACGGGTGGACTGGCAGCGGGGTTGGACGATCTGCCGCTATTTGCGGCACTGATCGAAGAAACCGCGCCCGATCCCGTGCGCGCAGCGCTCGATGCGATTCATCCTGACGCGTTAAGCCCCCGCGATGCGCTCGATACGCTTTATCGGCTGAAAAGCATGGCGGCCGAAGCCGGAGGCGCCTAAGTAATAGTGATGTCATCGCGTTTCGAAACGATCAGCAACCGCCGCGCCATCATCGACCGGCGCGCGGTGGCCGATGCGCTGATGGCAGTCGACGGCCCGGAGTTGCGCGCACAATCCGTTGCGATCCTCAAACCCGCGCTTGATGCCGGACGCGCCGAAATCGCCAGCCGGCTTGCCGAACATCCGCAGCGCGGCAACGATGCCGCATCGGCGCAGGCATTTCTGACCGACCAGATTTTGCGTCTCGCCTATGATTTCACGACTCAGCGGCTGCATTCGCTGGGCAATCCCACGGCATCCGAACGGCTGGCTCTGCTTGCCGTCGGTGGCTATGGCCGCGGCGAAATGGCGCGACATTCGGACGTCGATATCGCTTTCCTCACGCCTTATAAACAGACGCAGTGGACCGAACAGGTCATCGAATCGATGCTCTACACGCTCTGGGATCTCGGGCTGAAAGTCGGTCATTCGTCGCGCTCGCTCGATGAAATGATCCGCATGGCAAAAGGCGATCTGACGATCCGCACTGCGCTTCTCGAAGCCCGTTTCGTCTGGGGCGACCAGTCGCTTTACGACGAAGCTGCCGCCCGTTTTCAGGCCGAAGTCGTTGCCGGAACGGCACGCGCCTTCGTCACCGAAAAACTTGCCGAACGCGACATCCGGCACAAGCGGATGGGTGACAGCCGCTATGTCGTCGAGCCCAATCTGAAGGAAGGCAAAGGCGGTCTGCGTGATCTCCACACGCTGTTCTGGATCGGCAAATATGTCCACCGCGTGCAAACGGTCGCCGAACTTGTCGACAAGGGCCTGCTGACCGAGCCCGAATTGCGCCAGTTTCAAAAGGCCGAGAATTTCTTGTGGGCTGTCCGCTGCCATCTGCACACGGTCACCAATCGCGCCGAAGACCGCCTGACCTTCGATGTCCAGCCCGAAATCGCGCGACGCATGCGTTATGCCGACCGGCCGGGGCGCTCCGCCGTCGAACGGTTCATGCAGCATTATTTCCTGATGGCTAAACATGTGGGCGACCTGACCGGCGTTTTTCTGGCGCATCTCGACGACAGCATGGCAGCCAAGGGACGGCGCTTCACACTTGCCGGTTTCATGCGCACGCCGAAAAAACTGTCGGGATTCGTGCTCGACCGCGGCCGGCTCGCGCTGCCGTCGGACAACTGGTTTCAGGGTGATCCGGTACGGCTTATCGAAATTTTCGCACTCGCCGATGAACACGGCCTCGAAATCCATCCGCAGGCGATGCGCGCCGCCAATCGCGATGCAAAACTGATCGACGCCAATGTCCGCAACAATGCGCGCGCCAATGCGCTGTTCATGCAAGTGCTGACGTCGTCACGCGATCCCGAAACCGTGCTGCGCTGGATGAACGAAGCAACGGTTTTCGGGCGTTTCGTACCCGATTTCGGGCGCGTCGTGGCACAAATGCAATTCGACATGTATCACCATTATACCGTCGACGAACACAGCATCCGCGCGATCGGCCTGCTGGCGCGGATCGAGCGCGGCGATTTGAAAACCGACCATCCGCTGGCAACCGTCATCATCAATCAGCTGGTGTCGCGGCGCGTGCTGTATGTCGCCGTGCTGCTCCATGACATTGCCAAGGGGCGCGGTGGCGATCATTCGATCCTCGGCGCCGACGTCGCGATGAAGCTGTGCCCGCGTTTCGGGCTGAGCGCGGCGGAGACCGAAACCGTCGCATGGCTCGTGCGCTGGCATCTGCTGATGTCGGCAACGGCGTTCAAGCGCGATTTGTCCGATTACAAAACGATCATCGATTTCGCCGAAGCCGTGCAATCGCCTGAACGGTTGCGCTTGCTGCTTGCGCTGACCGTCGTCGACATCCGCGCGGTCGGTCCGGGCGTGTGGAACAGCTGGAAACGGCAATTGCTTGGCGATCTGTATGAAGCTGCCGAAGAAGTCCTGCGGCTCGGCCACAAGCAAAACGGGCGCACCGAGAAGATCGCCGTCAAACAGGAAATACTGGCGGCTGCGCTCGACTGGGATGCGGCGCGCTTCGAAACCTATCGCCGGCGGTTCCCCGAAAGCTACTGGATTGCCGAACCCGACGACATCTTGTTGCGCAATGCGATCAATGTCGCCGAAGCGGGTGACAAGCCACTCGCGGTCAGCGCCGAAGTCTATCCCGCGCGCGGGGCAACGCTCGTGACTGTGCACACTGCCGACCATCCGGGCTTGTTCTTCCGGCTGGCCGGGGCAATCCACATGGTCGGGGCCAGCATCATCGATGCGCGCATCCACACGACGCGTGACGGCATGGCGCTCGACAATTTCCTTGTGCAGGACCCGTTCGGGCGGCCGTTCGACGAGCCCGCGCGGCTGATGCGGCTGGCGCAGGGGATCGAGGATGGGCTTGCCAATCGTGCGCATCTCGACGAGCGCCTGATCGCGCGACCGCTTGCGCGCACCCGCGCCGATGCCTTTGCGATTCAACCCAATGTCCTGACCGACAACAAAGCGTCGAATCGTTACACCGTGATCGAAGTCAATGCGCGCGACCGCCCGGCGTTGCTTGCCGCACTTGCTTATGCGCTGTTCCAGTCGAAAGTGACGATCCACAGCGCGCATATCGCCACCTATGGCGAGCGCGCGGTCGACGTATTTTACGTGACCGACCTGATCGGCGGCAAGGTCGAGGGCGCGGCGCGGCTGAAAGCGCTCGAAAAACGCTTGCTCGAAGCTGCAACCGGCACTGTCGCAGTTCGCGAAAAAGTGGCGGCGTGACGATGGCTGCCGGTCGCTCGCGCCGCGGCGTTGTCGCTTCGTTCGTGATGGTCGTGCTCGTTGCCTGCTCTGCAGCGCCGCCCACGGTAAGTGCGCGCGACATGCACGGCATATTTTCCGCCGATGCCCGGCCCGGCCGCCGCGCGCTGATGATCCAGTTTCTCAACGACGGCCGCTTTGGTGGCGACAAGCCCGAATTGGGCGCGTCGTCGGGCGCCATCATCCGCACGCAGGGTTATTGGCGGATCGGCGCATTCGATGCCGTGCGCGCCTGTACGATCATCGAGACCAAACCGCGGGCGGGCGAATGGCGCGAAGGATTTTGCGCCACGATCGAGGGCGCACGCACGGCGCTCGATTGCCGCGGCGACGGTGAGGCGCGCACTTGCCTGATGGAGCGGCGGCCCACCCCGCCGACACCGCCAACGCGGCGAGGCGCACTCTAGCCACGGTTGCTTCGGCTCGCTAAGCTCCGGTTCAAGTGCTGCAAATTATTCGATTTGCGGTGACAGAGAGTGGATCATGGCGGCGACGCAAGCACCCGAGCCGCGCGGACCGCGTGGGGCTCCACGCCGCACCTATGCCGCGCTGGACCTTGGTACCAACAATTGCCGGTTGCTGATCGCGCGTGCGTGCACCGGCGCCGACGGGAGCGAGAGCTTTACTGTTGTCGATGCTTTTTCGCGGATCGTGCGGCTCGGCGAGGGACTGGGCGCGACCGGGCGGATCAGCGATGCCGCGATCGAACGCGCGATTGCCGCACTCAAAATCTGTTCGGACAAGCTCGTCCGGCGCGGCGTTCATCTGTCGCGCGCGGTCGCGACCGAAGCATGTCGCCGGGCAATCAATGGTCCCGATTTCGTCGCGCGCGTCTATCGCGAAACCGGGATCCTGCTCGACATCATCGATCCGGGCGAGGAAGCGCGGCTTGCGGCGGGCGGCTGCCACCTGATGCTCGAACCCGGCGATGGCCCCGCGCTGATTTTCGACATCGGCGGCGGATCGACCGAACTCGTCCGGGTCGAAACGGCGGGCGACGACTTGCGCATCATCGACTGGACGAGCATTCCCTGGGGTGTGGTCTCGATGTCCGAATCCGAACCGCACGGCGACCCCGACCTTGACGTCCGCCGTGCTGCCTATGACCGGATGCGCGCACGTGCGGCCGCCGCAATGGCCGATTTCGTCGATCATAAACAGGTCAGCAACGGCGCGCCGCTGCGCCTGCTCGGCACCAGCGGGACGGTCACGACATTGGGCAGCGTGCATCTCAATCTCGCACGATATTCGCGCGATCTTGTCGATGGCTTGCGCCTCAGCGATGCCGAGTGTCGCGCGATCAGCCGTCGCCTTGCCGATCTGACGATCGAGGACCGCGCGCAAGTCGCGTGCATCGGGCGCGAACGGGCTGATCTGGTTGTGGCGGGTTGTGCCATTCTTGAAGCCATCCTCGACCTGTGGCCCGCGCCGCGCGTCGGCGTTGCCGATCGTGGTATTCGTGAAGGCATATTGCGCAATCTGATGGCCAACGAACGATGAGCCCGGGCGATGAGTAGAGGCGGGTCCGGCGGGCGCACGCGCGTCAAAACTGCGCGCGGGCGAACGACATCGTCGAACCGCTGGCTCGAGCGTCAGCTGAACGATCCTTATGTCAAGCGCGCGCATGCCGAAGGCTATCGCAGCCGGGCCGCCTATAAACTGATCGAGCTTGATGAGCGATTCAAGTTCCTGCGCGGCGTTCGTGCCGTCATCGACCTCGGCATCGCGCCCGGCGGCTGGGCACAAGTGGTGCGCCGGCAATGTCCGAAAGCACACGTCGTCGGCATCGACCTGCTGCCCGTCGATCCCATCCCCGGTGTCGAAATTGTCCAGATGGACTTTACCGACGATGGTGCGCCTGCCTGGCTCACGAATGCACTCGGTGGTCCGGCCGATCTCGTTTTGTCGGACATGGCGGCCAACACCGTCGGCCATGCCCAGACCGATCATCTGCGGACGATGGGCCTTGTCGAACTTGCCGTCGATTTTGCCTGTCAGGTGCTGATGCCCGGCGGCACGTTCGTGGCAAAATCACTTGCAGGCGGCGCCGACAGCGATCTTGTCGCCGATCTGAAACGCAATTTTACCAGCGTCAAACATGCCAAGCCTCCTGCCAGCCGCAAGGGGTCGTCCGAATGGTATGTCGTCGCGCAGGGATTTAAGGGGCCCGCGCGTTCGGGCGTTACTGCGCCGTTATCGCCCGATATTTTGCCCTGAATGCAGCGAGTTCGCCGCCGGTCAGCAATGACTGCGATGCAAAGTTCACGCTGCCCGGACTGACCGGAACGCCATTTCGATAGACTTCGAAATGAAGATGCGCGCCGGTCGACAGGCCCGTCGATCCGACATAGCCGATCACCTGCCCCTGTGCCACGCGCGCACCGGGCGAAACCGCAATGCTGCTCATATGCGCATAACCGCTGCCAAGCCCGCCATTATGGCTGAGCTTGACCATTTTGCCATGACCGCCGTGCCATCCGGCAAAACTCACGACGCCGTCAGTGACGGCACGGATCGGCGTGCCGTGCGCCGCGCCATAGTCGGTGCCCTGGTGCATCCGCGAATATCCGAGCAGCGGGTGCATCCGCCAGCCAAAGCCACTTGTCTTTCGCGCGTTGGCAACGGGCATCGTAAATCCGGGGCGCGTCTGGCCGACGCCGGCCAGGTCATACCATTCGGTGCGCCCGCCGATCGTCCACTGGATCATCCGCGTCGCGCGATTGCCCTGCATCAGGCCGACGTAAAGCAATTTGCCGAACCGCACTTCGCCGGTTGCGGCACGGTCGCGCTCGACGATCATGTCGAACCGCGCGTCGCTGTCGAGATTGCCGATCGGCACTTTGGGGGCCAGCGCGCGGATAAAATCTTGTG